>NZ_JBDHZL010000006.1:0-61187 GCF_039811905.1 Nigerium sp.
CCGGGCTCCCCGGGCTCGCCGGGCTCCCCGGACTCGCCGGGCTCCCCAGAGCACCCGCACCCCTCGCGCCCTCCGCCCCCGGACGCCTGAGCACGCCGGCCAGCCGCCCCCCGAACGCGGCCCCGTGATCCTCGCCGGAGCGCTGCAGGAGTTCGACATCTCCGCCGTGACGGCGCGCGGTCACTCGCGCCAGGGCGAGCCCGATGCCGTGGGACGCCCGGTCGCCGGGTTTCGTCGTCCACCCCTGCGCGAAGACGTCGTCGGCGTCCGCCTCCGCCACCCCGTCGCCGCTGTCGACGACGTGGAAGACGAGGTCCGGACCGTCCGACAGCACCGTGACCTCGACCCAGGCCGGACGCCTCCCACCCCCGGACGCCGCCCGAAGAGCGTTGTCGATCAGGTTTCCGAGGACCGTGACCGCGTCGAGCGGGCTCGCCAGGCGGCCTTCGACCCACGTCTGGTCGGTGACGCGCAGTTCTACGCCCTGCTCGGACGCCACGGCCCCCTTGGCCACGAGGATGCCCCGAAGATACGGGTCCGCCAGGCCGTCACCGTGGCCGGTCGCCCCGGACAACTCGTCCAGGTACGCGCGCGCCGCGTCGGCGTCCCCGAGGTGCAGCATGCCCGACAGCGCGTGGAGGCGGTTCGTGTACTCATGCGCTTGCGCCCTGAGCGCGTCGGTCAGGGCGCGGGTCGCCTCGAGCTCGCGCCCCAGGTCGTCGAGGTCGGTGCGGTCGGTCAGCGTCACCACGGCGCCGATGTCGCGGCCCAGCCTCCGGACGTCCACGCGGCGCGCCACCAGCACGCGTTCCCCGAGCACGAGCAGTCGTCCGGCATCGGGGGCGACGGCGTCCGGGCTCAACAACTCCGCGACGGCCGGCGGCAGGCCGGCCTCCCGGACGCCGACCCCGGTCGGGATGGGCGTCCCGAGGTAGTCGCGGGCGGCCTGGTTGGCGAGCCGGATGCGTCCGGACTGGTCGACGCCCACCACCCCGGCGAGCGCGCCGCCGAACACGGCGGCGTGCTCGAGCAGCAGGTCGGCCATCTCGTCCAGCTCGAGCCCGTGGGTCATACGGCGCAGGCGCCGCGTCTGGAGCCCGATGATCAGCGCGCTGATCGCGAACGCGGCCAGCCCCACCGACAGCAGGACGACCGCGAGGCGGCGTTGCAGGGCGTCCACGGCGCTGATCGCGATACCGACCGACACCGAGCCGATGACCTGCCCGGACGCCGACCGCAGCGGCACCTTCCCGCGCGCGGACAATCCGAGAGTCCCGCGCTCGATGCCGACGACCTCCCCGCCGGAGAGCGGCACGGACGGATCGGTGCTCACCCGCTGCCCGACCAGCGCCGGGTTGGGGTGGCTGTACCGGATCCCGTCGTCGTCGGTCACCACGACGTAGAGAGCCTGCGTCCGGGCGCGCAGCACCTCGGCGGCGGCCTGCGCGGGGCCGGTCGGGCTCGGCGGGCCCGCCAGCACCCAGGAGGCGAAGCGGGGATCCGCGGACGCCGATCGTGCGATGGCCAGCGCCTGCTGCTCGCTGAGGGACTCGGTGCTGCGGCGCGCAGCGGCGAGGGCGCCCACGAGCGACACGACGGTCACGAACGCGGTCAAGCAGAGCACCATCAAGAGGATGCGCGACCGCCAGGTGAGACCTCGGGCTCGCGCTCCCCGGGCACCGCTGCTCATGGTGAGGACTGTACGGATGGACGCTCGTGAGCGCAATGAGCACAACTGGTTGTATGCGGACATCACCGCTTGTGTGCAGAAGGGTGCCCGGGCCTTTTCCTGGCGTTACTCTTAGCCCGACGCGGGGAGACCTGCGTTCCGAGATCAAAGGAGAGCTCGATGTTGGCAATGTGGGGATTGCTGATCGTCATCATTTTCATGGTGTTGATCATGACGAGGCTGACCTCGCCGTTCACGGCGCTGGTTCTGTCGCCCGTCATCGTGGGTCTGGTGGCGGGTTTCGCCAACCAATTGGGCGCTTTTGCGCTCGCGGGAGTCGTCGGCAGCAAGACGGAAGCGACGGACAAGGGCGTGGCGCCCACCGTCGTCATGTTGATGTTCGCGATTCTTTTCTTCGGATTGATGTTGACCGCGGGATTGTTCGATCCGCTGGTGCATTTCATCCTGCGCATCGTTCAGGGAGACCCGCTGAAGGTGCTCGTCGGAACCGCGATTCTCGCCTCGGCCGTGTCGGTCGACGGCGACGGCTCGACCACCACGATGATCGTGTGTTCGGCCATGATTCCGGTCTACAAGAAGCTGAACATGAAGATGATGGACCTGGCGGTCATCATCATCCTCGCGAACTCGATCATGAACCTGCTGCCCTGGGGCGGCCCGACGGCCCGCATCATCGCCGCCCTCAAGGTCGACGAGGGCGAACTCCTGCGCAAGATCCTGCCCGGCATGGCCATCGCCATCGTGTGGGTCATCATCGTCGCGGTGCTGCGCGGTCTCTCCGAGCGCAAGCGGTTGGGGATCGTGGCGTTGTCGCCGGAGGAAATCGCCGGCCTGCGCGCGAACCTGAACGACGAGGAAGGCGACTCCCTCAAACGGCCGAAGATGATCTGGGTCAACCTGCTGCTGACGCTGCTCGTGATGACGTACCTGATCTTCGGCGGCATGTGGATCATTCCGAAGATTCCGTCGGCGATCATCTTCATGGTCGCGTTCGCCATCGCGCTCCTGATCAACTACCGCAAGCTGTCCGACCAGCGCAAGATCGTCGAGGAGCACGGCGCGAACGCGATGCACGTGGTCACCATGGTGTTGGCCGCCGGCATCTTCATGGGCATCCTGAACCAGTCGCACATGTCCACGGCGATGGGCGAATGGCTGGCCAACGTGGTGCCGTCCTCGATGGCGAGCCACTGGGGACTGGTCGTCGCGCTGGCGTCCGTCCCCGGCACCTTCATGCTGAGCAACGACGCGTTCTACCTCGGCGTGCTGCCGATCCTGTCCCGCACCGGTGAGCAGTACGGCTTCTCGGCGATGGACATGGCGGTCGCCTCCACGACCGGCCAGGCCTTCCACCTGCTCAGCCCGCTGGTCGGCTTCATCTACCTGCTGCTGCACCTGACCGGGGTCGATATGGGCACCTGGCAACGCAAGTCGGCGAAGTGGGCGATCGGCACGTTCGTGGTCTTCCTGTTCAGCATCGCCACATTCGGCGGCGTGCGCCTCTAGGCTGGTGCACGACCAAAGGGGGTCGCTCATGGACGCCGCGCCGGCACTGTCGGTCGTCAGCGTCGCACACGACCCCGACGCTCTCGTCCCGGTCCGGGCCCTGCTCGCGGAGCAGGGCCTGGGCCTCGACGACGACGTCGAGTTGTTCGTCACCGCGCACCGCGGCGAGGACCTCGTCGGGTGCATGGGGCTGGCCGGCAACGTCGTGAAGTGCTCCGCGATCAGCGACGACGAGCGGGGCTTCGGGCTGAGCGCCCGGCTGATGCAAGAGGTCACCTACCAGGCCCTCGACCGCGGCCGCTCCCATCTGTTCGTCTACACCAAGCCCACGAACCGCCGCGTGTTCGAGTCGTTGGGCTTCACGTTCCTCGCGGAGGTGCCCGGCACCGTCGTCCTGCTGGAGAACACCCCGTTCGGGCTCGCCCGCACCTGCCGGCAACTGCGGCGTCACGACTACGTGCCGGCCACCCGCGTCGGCGTCGCCGTGCTGAACGCGAACCCGTTCACGCGTGGCCACGAGTACCTGGTGCGCACCGCCGCCCAGAACGTCGACGTGCTGCACGTCTGGGTCGTCTCCGAGGACGCCTCGATGTTCTCCGCCGACGAGCGCTTCGAGCTCGTGCGCGCCGGCTGCGCGGCCGTCCCCGAGGGGGATCGCATCCGAGTCCGGCGGGGCACCGACTACACCGTGAGCCGGGCGACGTTCCCCAGCTACTTCCTCGGCGACGAGGCCGAGATCGTGCGCGGGGCCGCCGGGCTCGACCTCCAACTGTTCCGCGAGCATCTCGGGCCGGCGATCGGGGCGACGGACCGCTTCGTCGGCACCGAACCCCTGTCGCCCATCACGAACCTGTACAACCAGGAGATGCACCACTGGCTCGAGGAGGCGGCGTCGGCGTCCCCGACCATCCGCGTCCACGAGATCGAGCGCGTCGCCGTCGGCGACGCTCCGGTCTCGGCGAGCCGCGTCCGCGCGCTGTTCGCAGCCGGACGCCTCGACGAGTTGGACGCCCTCGTGCCGCCCACGACACTCGCGTACCTGCGCGCTCGCGCGCACACCGGCCAGACGTCACCGACGCCATCAGTGAAGAAGTGAAGAGGAAAGGAGTCAGGCCATGAGGATCGTCAGAGCGGCGGTCGCCGGGAGCCTGGAGTCGAGCGACGCTCTCGTCAAGGTGTCGCCGAACGACGAGTTGGAGGTGGACATCCAGAGCACCGTGATGGGTCAGTACGGCGACGCGATCACCACGGTGGTGAACGAGACGCTGGAGAAGCTGGGTGTCACCGAGGGCTTCGTCTCCGTCGACGACAAGGGGGCGCTGGACTTCGCGATCCGCGCCCGCGTCCAGGGGGCCGTCTTCCGCGGCTCCGACGAGCAACCCGATTGGAGCCGGCTGTGACCGAGACCACCGAAGTGATGCCTCGCCCGAGGCGCTCCATGCTCTTCGTGCCGGGCTCGAACGCGTCCTGGCTGTCGACGGTGCACGTGTACGGCGCGGACACGGTCATGTTCGACCTGGAGGACAGCGTCGCCCTGCGGGAGAAGGACACCGCCCGGATCCTCGTCCGCGAGGCCCTCATGTCCCCGATCTGGAAAGACGTCGAGGTCTGCGTCCGGGTCAACGCGATCGACACGCCGTTCTTCCGGCCCGACCTGGAGGCGATCGTGCCGGCCGGGGTCGCGATCGTCCGTCTGCCGATGGTCCGCGACGCCGACATGGTGCGCGAGCTCGACCGCGTCCTCACCGAGATCGAGGAGAAATGCGGCCGCGAGGTCGGTTCGACCAAGTGCATGGCCGCCGTCGAGTCGGCGTCCGGCGTCGTCAATGCTGTCCAGATCGCGAAGGCCAGCCCGCGCATGGTGGCGATCGCGCTCGCCGCGTACGACTACATGATCGACATGCACACGGTGCGCGGCACGGCCGCCGACGAGTCCGAGCTCTTCTACGCGCGTTGTGCGGTGCTGCACGCCGCGCGTGTCGCCGGCATCCCGTGCTACGACGTCGTCTACAGCGATGTGAACGACGAGGAGGGCTTCCTCCGCGAGATCGGGATCATCAAGCGGCTCGGCTTCGACGGAAAGTCGCTCGTGAACCCCCGTCAGATCGAGCCGCTGCACAACGCGTACGCTCCGACGGAGGCCGAGGTCGACCGGGCCAAGCGCGTGATCGAGGCGGCCGACAAGGCCGAGGCCGAGGGTCTCGGCGTCGTGTCGCTGGACGGAAAGATGGTGGACGCCCCCATTGTGGCGAGCGCCTACCGCACGGTGCGGCTGGCCGAGTTGTCCGGGACCAGGCGCTGAGGGGACGACGATGACTGAAACACAAACCACGGAAACCACTCAGGCCGCCCAGGCCGCGCCCGAGGCGTCCACGACCACGCCGGCACCGCCGGCCGACCCGGCTCACCCGGCCGAGTTGGACGCCCTCCCCGCGTTCAGCGGTTGGGCGGCCAAGATGCCGTACCTGCGCGACTCGAAGGCGAAGCGCCGCCGCAAGGTCATGCGCTCGCTCAAGGAAGCCATCATCCGCAGCGGGCTCACCGACGGCGACACGATCAGCTTCCATCACCACTTCCGCGAGGGCGACAAGGTCATCCTCCAGGTGGTGAGCCAGCTCGCCGAGCTGGGCCTGGGGAACCTGACGCTGGCGTCCTCGTCGCTGAACAACTGCCACGCCGGGCTCGTCGAGTACATCCGCAGCGGCGTCATCGGCCGGATCTACACGTCCGGCATGCGCGGCGAACTGGCCCGGCAGATCTCGGCGGGCGGCCTGCTCCAGCACCCGGTGACGATCCACTCGCACGGCGGTCGCGCCGCGCTCATGGAGACCGGCGAGCTGAAGCCCAAGGTCGCCTTCCTCGGCGTCTCGGCGTGCGACGAGTACGGCAACGCGAACGGCTTCACCGGGCGCGCGCACTGCGGCTCGCTCGGCTACGCCCGGACGGACGCCCAGTACGCCGAGCAGGTGATCCTGCTGACCGAGCAGATCGTCGACTACCCGAACACGCCGGCGTCGATCCGCCAGGACCAGGTCGACTTCGTCGTCGAGGTCGACGAGGTGGGCGACCCCTCCCGCATCAACGTGGGCGCTGTCCGCAACACGAAGAACCCGCGCGACCTGCTCATCGCCCGCCGCGCGGCCGCCGTCATGGAATTCGGCGGCTACTTCGAGGACGGCTTCTCTATGCAGACCGGCTCGGGCGGCGCGGCCACCGCGACGACGCTCTACCTGAAGGACCGCATGGAGCGCGCCGGCATCAAGGCCGCGTGGGCGCTGGGCGGCATCACGGGCACGCTGGCGTCGCTGCACGAGCAGGGCCTCGTCGGACGCCTGCTCGACGTGCAGTCGTTCGACGCCGGAGCCGCGGAGTCGCTCGCGACCTCGCCCGCCCACACGGAGATCTCGGCGGCCGAGTACGCGTCGCCGCTGGCGAAGGCCTGCTGCGTGGACGAGCTCGACATGGTGATCCTGTCCGCCCTGGAGATCGACCTGAAGTTCAACGTGAACGTCCTCACGGGGTCCGACGGGCTCATGATGGGCGCCTCCGGCGGGCACTGCGACACGGCGGCGGGCGCCAAGCTGGTGATCGTCGTGGCGCCGCTGATCCGCTCGCGCATCCCCACCGTGGTGGAGAAGGTGTCGACGCTCATCACGCCCGGCGACAACGTGGACGTCCTGGTGACCGACTACGGCATCGCTGTCAACCCGCGCAGCGTGGGCGTGGCCGAGCGGCTGAGGGCGGCCGGGCTGAAACCGACCACCATCGGCGACCTGTACGAGCAGGCGCTCAAGATCTGCGGCAAGCCGCGGCAGATCGAGCGGGGCGACGAGATCGTCGGCATCGTCCGGTACCGCGACGGTTCGGTGATCGACACGGTCAGGAACGTGCCGAGCGCGTGACGGACGCCGAGGCCGTCCTGCGGCGACGCGAGGAGCGGCGGGCAACGCACGAGGCGTTGCTCGCCCGCTTCGCGCTTCCGGTGGTGAGCATCACCGTCGTCGCCCCAGGCCCGCTCAAGGATTCGCCGGCGATCCGTCGGCGGCTTCAGGCCGCGGACGCCGCCGTGCGTGCCTGCGTCGCGGGCGCCGGCTGGACCGTCGTCGAGTCGTGTGACCTCGGCGGTCCGACCGGGCCCGAGTCGATCTTCGTGGTGGACGCCGAGCCGCGCGCCCTCAAGCGGGCGCTCGTCGCGCTCGAGGACGCCCATCCCGGCGGCCGGCTGTGGGATGTCGACGTGGTCTGCGCCGGCCCGTACGGCCCTCAGCCGCTCGGACGCGGCGAGCTGGGCGAGGCCCCGCGCCGCTGCGTGCTGTGCGAGCGGCCCGCGCACGCCTGCGCGCGTGCGCGCCGCCACCCGCTCCCGGTGCTGCTGGCCGGCATCGAGGCCGTGGACGCGGGGGCTGCCGTCCCGGGGGACGCCGCCGCGTGGGCCTCGCTCGCCGCGGAGGCGCTGCGGGTCGAGGCGCGCCTCACCCCCAAGCCCGGCCTGGTGGACGCCGCCGGCTCCGGCTCGCACGACGACATGACGCTCGACACGCTGCTGGCCAGCGCGGACGCCCTGGAGGAATGGTTTCTCGGGTGCGTCCTGCTCGGCCGCGCGCAGGGGGCGAGGGCAGAGGCGTCCGACGCCCGGAGCCCCGGCGTCGACGAGGCCGCGCTCGACGACCTCGTCGCGATGGGCAAGGCGGCCGAGGACGCGATGCTCACGGCGACGGGCGGCGTCAACACGCACCGCGGCGCGCTGTTCTCGCTCGGGTTGATCCTGGGGGCGGTCGGTCAGGCGACCGCGGGCGGGCGGCGTCCCGACGTGGACGCGGTGTGCGCGGACGCCGGCCGCGTGGCCGGCGTGCTGCGCGACCGGTGGGCCCGCTCGCTCGGCGCGCGCGCCGCCCGAGACCAGGCCGGATCGCACGGGGAGCGAGCGTACCTGGCCGCCGGGACGGGCGGGATCCGGGCCGAGGCGGCGTCCGGGTTCGCGACGGTCCGCGGGGCGGGGCTGCCGGCGCTGCGGGAGCGGCGGGCGGCGTCCGGGGGTGCGGGCCGCGAGGACGCCGCCCTCCTGTGGGCGCTCGTGTCGCTGATGGCCGTCGTGGACGACTCCAACATGGTCACGCGCGGGGGAGTGGCCGGGCTGCGCGAGGCGCAGGCGTGGGCGTCCGGGCTGGTGAGCAGGCGTCCGGACGACGACGCGCTCGTCGCCGAGCTGCGCGCCGCCGACGACCGGTTCGTGGCCCGCCGGTGGAGCCCGGGTGGCTCGGCGGACCTGTTGGCCCTGACCTGGTTTCTCGATCGCGTCGGCGCGATCGGTCGGGATTGACGAACCGCGCCCCGCGCTTGATCGTTAGTTCGTATTTCCGTATTATCGGAGCATGAACGCCGACGAACCCACCCTCGAGCAGCGGGTCGCGCGCCTGGAGGCCCTCGTGGAGGCCCTCCAGGCCGGCGGCGCGGGTGGGGGCGCGGGCTCCGCGCAGGCGGACCGGTCGCCGGCAGGTCCGGCGCTCGACCCCGACACCTTCTGGGCGCTGGAGGAGCTGATCCGGCGCGCCCCCGAGGGGGCCCTGCTCTACACGGGTGCGTTCGATGTGGCCGATCGCGGCCCGGTGCGCTGGCAGTACGGGGGGACGCCCGACGAACTGCTGGCCGCCGACCCCGACGACCTCGCGGTCACGCTGGACGCCCTCGCGCACCCCGTGCGCATCACGCTGCTGCAGCTCGTGCTGGGCGGCGTCCGGACGACGTCCGAGCTGGCTGAGCGCCCCGAGCTCGCCTCCACCGGGCAACTGCACCACCACCTGCGCATCCTCGTGTCCGCCGGCTGGCTGACCAGCCCGTCGCGCGGGCGCTACGACGTGCCGGCGTCCCGGATCGTCCCGCTGCTGACGATCTGGCTCGCCGCGCGTCCCACCTGACCGTCCTCCACTGACCCCCTTCACCGCCACCGACCGCCGGCCGGGCGCTGCGCCCTGCCCTGACGACGAACGGAGCACCGCCATGTCCACGACGCCGACCACCTCCGCGACGAACGCCACCCCTCCCCACGACGCCCCCTCCGGACGCCTCGGACGCCTCACCCGACGCCGCCTCGGCCTGATCGCGCTCGTCGGCGCCGTCCTCGGCACGCTCGTCGCCCTCGCGGCGGGCGTCGGGGCGCCGCACCCGGTGGGCGATCACGGGGACGCCGCGCTCGCGGCGCGCGTCCGGGCCCAGATCGCCGACGACCGCGGGTTCGCGTCCCTGTCGGTGGCCGAGGTCACCCCCGAGCGGGTCACGTGGGCCGGGCTGGGGGAGGCGTCCCCGGGGGTGCCGCCGACCTCCGGGACGCCGTACCCGCTGGGCTCGATCACGAAGACGTTCAACGGCATGCTGCTCGCGGACGCCGTCCGGCGCGGCGAGGTCCGGCTCGACCAGCGCGTCGACACGCTGCTGCCGGGGCTTCGCGGCAGCGAGGCCGGCGGCGTCACCCTGGAGGAGCTGGCCAGCCACCGCTCGGGCCTGCCGCGGCTGCTGCCGTCGGAGATGGCGTGGGGGGCGGCGTCCGCGTTCTCGCTGGGCAACCCGTACCGCCTGAGCCGCGAGCAGCTCGTCGAGGGGGCCGCGCGAACGCCCCTGTCCGGCCGCGGAACCGTCGCCTACTCGAACCTGGGGGCCTCCCTGCTGGGCCACGCCCTGGCCGCGGCCGCGGACGCGCCCGACTGGGAGACCCTCGCCCGCGAGCGGCTCTGGACGCCGCTCGGCATGACGTCCACGCGCGAGGCCTCCGTGCCCCAGGACATCCCCGCGGGGACGGCCGTGGAGCGCACGGCGTCCGGCGGGCACCCCACCCCGTGGACGACCGAGGGCCAGGCGCCCATGGGGGCGTCCGTCTGGACGACCGCCGACGACCTGGCGCGCTACGCGCAGGGCGTCCTGACCGGCCGGGCGCCCGGCATGGCGGCCCTCGAGCCCCACTGGGACGCCTCCGGGCGCGCCCGCGTCGGGCTGCACTGGTTCACCAGCGAGGTCGACGGACGGACGTTCGCCTGGCACAACGGCGGGACCTCCGGCGGCCGGACGATGCTCGTGGTCGACCGGGACGCCCGGCGCGCCTACCTGGTGCTGGGCAGTTCGACCCGCGAGGTCGACGACATCGCGATGGGCCTGGCGACCAACGGGCGCGTCGAGTCCCGCCCCGAGCTGCCGATCGTGGGCCTCGTCGTGCTGGGTTTGGCGTTGCTGACCGGGATCGGGGCGTTCCGGCAGGCCGGCCGGCCGGCGACGCGCGCCCAGCGCGCCGAGACCCTCCTGAGCGGCACGGCGTTCGCCATCCTGCTCGTGCGCGTCGGCCCCTGGACGCTGCTGCCCGGCTGGCTCGCCGGCGCGCTGGTGGGGGCGATGATCCCGGCGCTGGTCGTGGCCGGTCTCGGGCTGGTGGCGGGTCCGCACCGGACGGAGGGCCCGGTGCGGACGGTGCTCGGCTGGCTCGGCGCGCTGGTCGGCGCGGCGCTGCTCGCGGTCGCCGCGTCCGGGGTGATCTAACCCTTCTTCGGCGTCCGTTCGATGAGGAACTTCTGCAGCAGGTTCGTCGTCCGGGCGGCCGGCTCGGCGTCCGCGGAGACGAACGGCTTGGCGCGGAAGCGCACCTGCATGACCGTCGCGCGCGTGCCCTTCCAGGGCTGGTAGGCGTTGAAGATGATCTGGTAGGCGGTGCCGTCCAGTTCGCCGCGGACGGTGCAGGACGCGGTCTCGACGCGGTCGTCGCCCATCGGGTTGGGCAGGTTCGGCGCGTCGGACGCCTTCGTCATCTGCTTCGCGCTGGCCTTCGCGTTGGCGCCGCAGAGCGTGGCGGCGGGCAGCCGCCTCGGCGGGTTGTAGTCGCTGACGGCCATCACGGTGTCGCCCCGGCCGTTCCACGAGGCGGTGATCGTGTCCTCGCCTCCCGAGCTGGTCTGCTGGTCGATCGTCCAGCGGGGGTCGAGCGTCAGTTCGAGCGTGCCCTGCTTGACGACGACCCATCCCTGCGGGGTCGACGACGGCGGGCCGGGGATCGGCGCTGCCGACTCCGAGGGCGTCGGCGTCGTCGCCTGTCCGCCGGGGGACGCCGCTCGGTTCGCCAGCGCGCGGCCGGGCATGGCAAGATCGCTGGGTGAGCCCGCACCGTCTATGCGGGCCGATAGAAAGGAACATCGTCATGCTGCGAACCCACGACGCCGGAAGCCTGCGGGCCGAAGACGCGGGCAAGACCGTCACCCTCGCCGGTTGGGTGGGGCGACGACGAGACCATGGCGGTGTCGCCTTCATCGACCTTCGCGACGCCTCGGGCATCGCCCAGGTGGTGGTGCGTGACGAGATCCTCGAGTCGTCCGGGGCGCACGACCTGCGCAACGAGTTCTGCATCCAGGTGACAGGCGTCGTCGAGTTGCGTCCCGACGGCAACGCCAACCCCGACCTGCCCACGGGCGACATCGAGGTGGCGATCACCGAGCTGACGGTGCTGAACCCGTCGGCGCCGCTGCCGTTCCAGATCGACGAGCGCCTCAACGTGGGCGAGGAGGCGCGGCTGCGCTACCGCTACCTCGACCTGAGGCGTCCGGCGCCCGCGGCGGCGATCCGGCTGCGCAGCAAGGTGAGCCGGGCCGCGCGCGACGTGCTGCTCGACCGCGAGTTCGTCGAGATCGAGACCCCGACCCTGACGCGGTCGACGCCCGAGGGCGCGCGCGACTTCCTCGTGCCCGCCCGCCTCGCGCCGGGCAGTTGGTACGCGCTGCCGCAGAGCCCGCAGCTGTTCAAGCAGTTGCTCATGGTCGCCGGCATGGAGCGCTACTTCCAGATCGCGCGCTGCTACCGCGACGAGGACTTCCGCGCCGACCGGCAGCCCGAGTTCACCCAGCTCGACATCGAGATGAGCTTCGTCGACCAAGACGACATCATCGAGCTCGGCGAGGCGATCGCGAAGAGCGTGTGGAAGCTGATCGGGGTCGACCTGCCGACGCCGTTCCCGCGCATGACGTTCGCCGACGCGATGGACCATTACGGCTCCGACAAGCCCGATCTGCGCTTCGACAACCCGATCCAGGAGGTCACGGACTTCTTCGCCGACACCCCGTTCAGGGTGTTCCAGGCGCCGTACGTCGGGGCGGTCGTCATGCCCGGCGGCGGCTCGCAGCCGCGCCGCACGTTCGACGCCTGGCAGGAGTGGGCGAAGCAGCGCGGCGCGAAGGGCCTCGCCTACGTCACCGTCGGCGACGGCGGCGAGCTCGGCGGCCCCGTCGCGAAGAACATCTCGGACGCCGAGCGCGCCGGTCTGGCCGCCCGCGTCGGCGCGCAGCCCGGGGACTGCATCTTCTTCGGCGCGGGGGAGCGGACGGCGTCGCAGAGCCTGCTCGGGGCCGCGCGCCTCGAGATCGGACGCCGCTGCGGCCTGATCGACGAGGACGCCTGGAGCTTCCTGTGGGTCGTGGACGCGCCGCTGTTCAAGTCGGCGTCCGAGGCGAAGGCCGAGGGCGACGTCGCCGTCGGCGGCGGCGCGTGGACGGCGGTTCACCACGCCTTCACCTCGCCGAAGCCCGAGTGCCTCGACACGTTCGACACCGATCCGGGCCACGCGCTGGCGTACGCCTACGACATGGTGTGCAACGGCAACGAGATCGGCGGCGGGTCGATCCGTATCCACCGGCGCGACGTGCAGGAGCGGGTGTTCAAGGTCATGGGGCTCGGCCCCGAGGAGGCGCAGGAGAAGTTCGGCTTCCTCTTGGACGCTTTCCAGTTCGGGGCGCCGCCGCACGGCGGCATCGCCTTCGGCTGGGACCGCATCGTGGCCCTGCTGAGCAAGTCGGAGTCGATCCGCGAGGTCATCGCCTTCCCGAAGACCGGCAACGGTTACGACCCGCTCACGCAGGCCCCGGCGCCGATCTCCGCGCAGCAGCGCAAGGAGGCCGGCGTGGACTTCAAGCCGGAGGCGTCCAAGAAGCCCGCCGTGTGACGTTTCTCTGCGACGTTCTCCACACTCTGGTGTCGAGAACGTCGCACGCCCCACGCGGTCATGCCGCGTGGGGCGTGCGACGAGAGCGCCCTCCCAGGGGCCTCACTCGGGTCGATCATTCTCCTTGTCGGCGTCGTCCTCGGCCAGCAGGCCGAACAACCGCCGCCGGGCGTCGGTGAGGACGCCCTCGGCGTCCGCGATCTGCTCGGACGTTCCCGACGTCATCACCGCCTTCGTCGCCATCGCGAGCGAGCCGTAGGCGCGCCATAGACGCACCGCGTCGTCGGGATGGAGCGGGCCGAACTCGTCGTTCACCGCGTCCCAGGGCTTGGGGTCGATGTCGGTGGCGACGCCCCGGCCGGTCTCGGTCAGGCGGAACGCCTTCGCCCCGTCGTTGTCGAAGGCCTCGATGAGGCCCTCATCCTCGAGCGCGGACAGCTGCGGGTAGACCGCGCCCGGGCTGGGCTTCCAGACGCCGTTCGTCTTCTCGGCGAGCCCCTGGATGAGCTGGTATCCGTTGCACGGCTGCTCGAGCAGCAGGGCGAGGACGGCCAACCGGACGTCCCCGCGGCGCGCCCGCCGGACACCGGGGCCGTGGTGCCGCCCGGGCCCGAAGCCCATCGGCCCGGGGCCACCCGGCCCGCCCGGCCCGAACCCGCGTCCGAGGCCCTCGGCCTCGAACTCGCCGGGACCGAAGCCCTCACGGCCCCGTGTTCCCCGCGGACGCCCACGGCGTCCTTCTCGGCGCTCGGCACCCTCGGCTCGGCGCCGGCCGCGCCCCGCGCGACGACCGAGGTCGTCGCCGTCATTCATCATCAGCCACCACGGCTGTCGCATGGCGTAGTCCATGACGTTCTCCTTTCGTCGTCTACGTACTACTAACGATATATCGCGAGTGTTCGTCTGGCAAGTCCGCCGTTCTGTCGGCCCGCCCGCCTAGGATGGCGAGCCGTGACGGACCTGTTCGGAAACCCCGACCCCCCGGCGCGCGCCGGCGAGGCGTCCTCGCCCCGCGGGGGCTCGCTGTCGAGCGCCGATCACGCGAACCTGCCGCTCGCCGTGCGCATGCGGCCGGTCACGCTCGACGAGATCGTGGGCCAGCAGCACCTGCTCGGCCCGGGCTCGCCGCTGCGGCGGCTGGCCGAAGGGCGGCCGATGAGCGTGTTCCTGTGGGGGCCGCCGGGCGTCGGCAAGACGACGATCGCCTCGGTGGTCTCGCGCGCCACCAACCGCCGCTTCGTCGAGTTGTCGGCGGTGACGGCGGGCGTCCGGGAGGTCCGCGCCGAGCTCGAGGCCGCTAAGCGCGAGCTCGCGCGGGGCACCAGCACGGTGCTCTTCGTCGACGAGGTGCACCGGTTCAACAAGGCCCAGCAAGACGTGCTGCTGCCCGCCGTCGAGAACCGCCTCGTCACGCTCATCGCGGCCACGACCGAGAACCCGAGCTTCTCGGTCATCTCGCCGCTGCTGAGCCGCTCGCTGTTGCTCACGCTGAAACCCCTGACCGACGACGACATCGGCGTCCTGCTCGACCGGGCGCTGACCGACGAGCGCGGGCTCGTCGCCCCGGGCGGCGAGCGGTACACGCTCACCCCCGACGCCCGGTCCACGCTCGTGCGCATGGCGGGCGGGGACGCGCGGCGCGTCCTCACCTACGCCGAGGAGGCGGCGGCGTCCGCGTCGGCTCGGGGCGCGACCGAGATCGACGCCGACACCGTCGAGAAGTCGGTCGACCGCGCGGCGCTGCGCTACGACAAGGACGGCGACCAGCACTACGACGTCATCAGCGCGTTCATCAAGAGCGTCCGGGGCAGCGACGTGCAGGCGGCGCTGCACTACCTGGCCCGCATGATCGAGGCCGGGGAAGACCCGCGGTTCATCGCCCGGCGCCTCATCATCCTCGCCAGCGAAGACATCGGGATGGCGGCCCCCTCCGTGCTGCAGACCGCCGTGGCCGCGGCGCAGGCCGTCCAGCTCATCGGGATGCCCGAGGCGCGCATCAACCTGGCCCAGGCGACGGTCGCCGCGGCCACCGCCCCCAAGTCGAATGCGGTGATCATGGCCATCGACGCCGCCCTGGCCGACGTCCGCTCGGGGCGGGTCGGCGAGGTTCCGGCCCACCTGCGCGACGCGCACTATCCGGGCGCCAAGGCGCTCGGGCACGGCGAGGGCTACCGGTACGCCCACTCCTACCCCCATGGCGTCGCCGCGCAGACCTACCTGCCCGACGTGCTCGAGGGCGCCCAGTACTACCGCCCGACGGGCAACGGCAACGAGGCCGCGATCGCGGAGCGGCTCGGCGTCCTCGACGAGCTTCTCGGCCGGACGCCGCCCGCCGGCCGGTCGCCGGCCGACGGGGCGTCCGGCTGATCTTCCGGACGCCCGGGCCCGACTCCCAACCCCCGCCCCTCCGGCTGGGATTGTCGGCGGCGTGCACTAGGCTGCGCATGGCCGCTCCGGCAGGGGCGTCCGCATTCGTACCTGACGAAGGATGGCTTTGATGAAGACCGCCGAGATCCGGCGCCGCTACCTCGATTACTTCGCGCAGCACGGCCACACGCTCGTGCCGTCGGCGTCGCTGGTCTACAACGACCCGACGCTGCTGTTCGTGAACGCGGGCATGGTGCCCTTCAAGCCCTACTTCACCGGCGCCGAGCCGGCCCCCTACGACCGGGCCGTGAGCTGCCAAAAATGCGTGCGGACGCTCGACATCGAGGAGGTCGGCAAGACCACGCGTCACGGCACCTTCTTCCAGATGCTCGGCAACTTCAGCTTCGGCGACTACTTCAAGGAAGGCGCGATCAACTTCGCGTGGGAGTTGGTCACGGGTTCTCAGGACGCCGGGGGCCTCGGCTTCGACCCCGAGCAGGTCTGGGTCACCGTGCTCGGGCCGGGCTACCACCCCGACTACCCCGAGGGCGACGCCGAGGCGGCGTCCTACTGGCGGTCCGTCGGTGTGCCCGACGAGCGCATCCAGCGCCGCAGCCTCAAAGACAACTACTGGCACATGGGCATCCCGGGCCCCGGGGGGCCGTGCTCCGAGATCTACATCGACCGCGGCCCGCAGTTCGGGGCGGACGGCGGCCCGGCGGTGGATGAAGACCGGTTCCTCGAGATCTGGAACCTCGTGTTCCAGCAGGAGGATCTGTCGGAGGTCCGGGCGAAAGACGACTTCGACATCATCGGCCCGCTGCCCAGCCAGAACATCGACACCGGCGCCGGCCTCGAGCGCATCGCCTACCTCATGCAGGGCAAGGCGAACATGTACGAGATCGACGAGGTCTACCCAGTGTTCGCGAAGGCGGCCGAGCTGGCGGGCAAGAGCTACGGCGCGAACCACGACGACGACGTCCGCATGCGCGTGGTCGGCGACCACATCCGCAGCTCCCTGATGCTGATGACCGACGGCGTCACCCCGGGCAACGAGGCGCGCGGCTACGTGCTGCGCCGGCTGCTGCGCCGCAGCATCCGCGCGATGCGGCTGCTGGGCGTCGAAGACCAGGTGCTGCCCGAGCTGCTGCCGGTGAGCCGCGACCTCATGCGCGCGTCCTACCCCGAGATCGACGCCGAGTGGCCGCGGGTCTCCGAGGTCGCGTACGCGGAAGAGGCGGCGTTCCGGCGCACGTTGGCGGCCGGCACGCAGATCTTCGACGTCGCCGTCGGGCGCGCGAAGAGCGCGGGGGCCACCGTGCTGGCGGGCGACCAGGCGTTCCAGCTGCACGACACCTACGGGTTCCCGATCGACCTCACGCTCGAGATGGCGTCCGAGGCGGGGCTCGAGGTCGACCAGGCCGAGTTCAAGCGCCTCATGCAAGAGCAGAAGGATCGGGCGAAGGCCGACGCGCGCGCCAAGAAGGGCGGGGCGGCGTCCACCGAGGCGTACCGCCAGCTGCGCGACGCGGGGGAGACGCCGTTCCTGGGCTACACCGACCTGACCACGGTGTCGCCGGTGCGCGGCATCGTGTCCGACGGCAAGCTGATCGGCTCGGCGCGCCCGGGCGACGTGGTCGAGGTCGTCCTCGACGAGACGCCGTTCTACGCCGAGGCCGGCGGGCAGGACGCGGATACCGGCCTCATCACCGGCGACGGCCTCTCGCTCGACGTGGTCGACGTGCAGCGGCCGGTCGCCGGGTTGACCGTCCACAAGGTCATGGTCACCGAGGGCGAGTTGACGGTCGGCCAGCAGGTCACGGCCGAGGTGGACGCGGCGGCGCGCTTCGGCGCCTGCCAGGCCCACACGGCGACGCACATCGTGAACGCGGCGCTGCGGCAGATGCTCGGCCAGGGCACCCACCAGGCGGGCTCGTACAACAAGCCGGGCTACCTCCGCTTCGACTTCAACTCCACCCACGGCCTGTCCGGCGCCATGCGCAGCGAGTTGGAGGGCATCGCGAACGAGGCGATCCGCTCCGACTACGAGGTCACCGACTCCCAGATGCCCCTGGCCGAGGCGAAGGCCCTCGGCGCGCAGGCGATGTTCGGCGAGAAGTACGGCGAGGTCGTCCGGGTGGTCGAACTCGCCGGGCCCTGGTCGCGCGAGCTGTGCGGCGGCACGCACGTGGGCCGCACCTCGCAGATCGGGCTGCTGAACCTGGTGGGCGAGCAGTCGGTCGGCTCCGGCATCCGGCGCGTCGAGGCCCTGGTGAGCCAGGACGCCTTCGCGCGCTTCGCCGCCGAGCGCGCGTTGATCGCGACGCTGTCGGACGCGCTGAAGACCCAGCCCGAGCAGCTCGCCGAGCGCGTCGAGAAGATGGCGGCCCAGCTCAAGGCGGCCGAGAAGCAGATCGCCGATCTCAAGGCAGCGCAGCTGCTCGGCAGCGTGAGCAGCCTGGCGGCGACCGCGTCCGACGCAGGGGCGGTCAAGCTGGTCGCTCAGAAGGTGCCCGGTGTCGGCGGCAATGAGCTGCGAACCCTCGCGCTCGAGATCCGGCAGGCCGTCGGGGCACAGCCTGCGGTGGTCGCGCTCGTCGGGGGCACCGAGGCCAAGCCCGTGGTGACCGTCGTCACGAACGAGGCGGCGCGGGCGGCCGGGGCCAAGGCCGGGCACCTGGTCGGGGCGGCGGCGTCCCGGCTCGGGGGCCGCGGCGGCGGGAAGGACGACATCGCCCAGGGCGGCGGCACGAACGGGGCGGGAGCCGACGACGCGCTCGCCGCCGTGCGCGCGTCCCTGGCGGGGTGACGGGGCGTCCGGGCGCATGAGCGGTTTTCGCACCGGGGCGCGGCTGGCCCTCGATTGGGGGCAGGCGCGCATCGGCGTTGCGTCGTGCGATCCGTTGGGCACCCTGGCCTATCCTGTTGAAACAATTGCAAACGCCGCTGACGAGACGGCGGTTCTCGCCCGGTTGACCGCGTTGGTCGCCGAGTACGAGCCGATCGAGTTCGTGATGGGCCTCCCGCGTCATCTCGCGGGGGTAGAAGGGGCTGCCGCCAAGGGCGTCCGCGAGCGAGCGGCGTTGCTGGCCGCCCGGTTTCCCGACATCCCGATCCGCCTCGTCGACGAGCGGCTGACGACCGTCGTGGCCTCGCAACAGATGCGGGCCGCGGGGCGCAGCAGCAAGCGGCAGCGTTCGGTGATCGATCAGGCGGCTGCCGTCGCGATCCTCACCAGCGCACTGGCCACCGAACGCAACACCGGGCGTCCGGCGGGTGAACTGATCACGGGGAAGGACGCTTGATGGCAGGTCATCGGTACAAAGAGCGCGACACGTTGCGCGATCCCGATACCGGCGAGTGGGACAAGAAGGAGTTGCGGCACCGGGCCAAGAGTTGGGCCGCCGTCGCGCTGGCGTTCAGCGTCTTCCTCGTGGGTGGCATCTTCCTCGCGACCAAGGCCATCGGCGTCTGGCAAGACTTCCGCAGCAAGGGCGATTACGCCGGGTCGGGCGTGGCCGACGTCACGGTCGACATCCCGAGCGGGGCGAGCGTGCTGAAGATCGGCTCGATCCTGGAGAGCGCCGACGTGGTGAAGGACGCGAAGACCTTCCAGCAGGCGGCGTCCATGCGGCCCGACGAGGCGCAGAAGCTGCAGGCGGGCCGGTACAAGCTCCGCACGCAGATCCCCGCCGCGACCGCGCTCGACATGCTGCTCGACCCGAGCCGGTCGGTGAAGATCATGATGCAGGTGCGCGAGGGCCAGCGGATGTCGCAGGAGCTCGCGTCGATGGCGAAGGCGTCCGGCATCTCCCAAGACGATCTGGCGTCCGTCATCGATCGGAGTTCCGCGGCCGAGCTCGGGTTGCCGAACTGGGCCCAGCCGCCGCTCAATGCGACGAAGGCCGAGGGCTTCCTGTTCCCCGACACCTATCAGGTGCCGAACAATCCGACCGCCGAGTCGGTGGTCAAGGTGCCGATCGCCCAGTTCAACCAGGTCGCCAGCTCCCTCGATTTCGCGAACAAGGCGAAGGCGACCCCCGTCAAGGACCCGTGGAAGGTGCTCATCGTCGCCAGCATCATCGAGCGCGAGGTCTACCGCGATGAGGACCGGCCGAAGGTGGCGCGCGTGCTCTACAACCGCCTCAACAAGGGCATGCGCCTCCAGCTCGACTCGACCGTCGCCTACGCCGTCAACAAGACGAACACGATCTGGACCACGCCGGAGGACCGGCAGTCGCGCAGCAAGTACAACACCTACCGCTACGACGGGCTGCCCCCGGGGCCGATCTCCGCGCCGGCGCAGAAGGCTCTCGAGGCGGCGCTCAACCCGGCGCCGGGCGATTGGACGTACTTCGTCCCGATCAACCTCGACACCGGCGAGACCGCGTTCACCAACAGCAAGGCCGAGCACGATGCGGCGGCGGCGAAGCTGCAGGCCTGGTGCAAGGCGTCCCCGGCGAACCAGAAGAAGTGCGCCTGAGGCGTCCGTCCGAACTGAGTGGCTGCGGCGGCCCGCAGGCCGCCGCAGCCACCCGGGGACGCGCCAGACGCTGACACGGGGCGGGGTGCCCCGGAGCGCGTGAGAGACTGGTCCAATGCTCCGTTACATGACGGCCGGGGAATCCCACGGCCGGGCGCTCGTCGCGACCATCGAGGGCCTTCCCGCGCACGTCCGGGTGACCACCGACGACATCGCCTCCTCGCTGGCGCGCCGCAGGCTCGGTGTGGGCCGCGGCGCTCGCATGAAGTTCGAGGCCGACGAGGTGACGCTCCTCACCGGCGTCCGGCACGGCGAGACGCTGGGGTCACCCGTCGCGATCATGGTCGGCAACACCGAATGGCCGAAGTGGGAGCAGGTGATGGCCCCCGATCCGGTCGACGAGGCGGTGCTGGCCGAGTTGGCCCGCAACGCCCCGCTGACGCGGCCGCGTCCGGGGCATGCCGATCTGGCGGGGATGGCGAAGTACGACTGGGACGAGGCTCGCCCGATCCTGGAGCGCGCGTCCGCGCGCGAGACCGCGGCACGGGTCGCGCTGGGGCGGGTGGCGTCCAACTTCCTGCAGCAGGCTTTCGGCATCGAGATCGTCAGCCACGTGGTCGAGCTGGGGCCGGTCGTCGCCGAGCCGGCCGCCCTGCCGACGCTCGCCGATCTCGCGTCGGTGGACGCCGACCCGGTCCGCTGCTTCGACCCGGCCGCGAGCGAACGGATGCTCGCGGAGGTCGAGGCGGCCAAGAAGGACGGGGACACGCTCGGCGGCGTCGTCGAGGTCGTCGCGCACGGCGTCCCGGTGGGCGTCGGGTCGCCCTCGCAGGGCGACCGCCGCCTGGACGCCCGCCTGGCCGGGGCCCTCATGGGCATCCAGGCCATCAAGGGCGTCGAGGTGGGCGACGGGTTCGCACTCGCCCGCACCCGCGGCTCGCTGGCGCACGACGAGATCGTGCCCGGCGAGCACGGCCCCGGACGCCTCTCGAACCGGTCCGGCGGCACCGAGGGGGGCATGAGCAACGGGCAGCCGCTGCGCGTCCGCGCGGCGATGAAGCCCATCGCGACCGTGCCCCGGGCTCTCCGCACCGTCGACGTCGCGACAGGGGAGGCCGCCGCCGCTCATCATCAGCGCTCGGACGTCTGCGCCGTTCCGGCCGCCGGCGTCGTCGCCGAGGCGATGGTCGCCCTCGTGCTGGCGGAACTCACACTCGAGAAATTCGGCGGCGACTCCGTGGAGGAGACGCGCCGCAACCACGCCGCCTATGTCGGGCGGCTCGTCGAACGGGGTCTGGCGTGAAGCGTTGCATCGTCCTGATGGGGGCGTCCGGGGCCGGCAAGTCCACGATCGGCCCGGCGCTCGCCGCGCGCCATGGGCTGCCGCACCTCGACATCGACACCGAGATCGAGCGGACGACCGGCATGGCGATCCGCGACATCTTCGCCGAACACGGCGAGCCGTACTTCCGCGAGATCGAGCGCGACACCACGATCGCCGCCCTGGGTACGCCGAGCGTCATTTCGCTCGGCGGGGGCACCCCGATGAACCCCGACACGCGCGCCGCGCTCGCCGACCACCACGTCGTCTGGCTCAAGGTGGCGGTCGGCGAGGCGGTCCGGCGGATCGGGCTCGACGAGGGGCGTCCGCTGCTGGCCGGCGGCCAGATCCGCGGCACGCTCATCAAGATGCTCGTCGCCCGGACGCCGATCTACGAGTCGTGCGCCTCCATCACCGTCGACACGACCGGGCGCCGCGTCGACGAGATCATCACCGAAATCGACGAGAAGCTCGGCGCGGGCGAGGGCCCCCAGAACACGCTGATCCGGGTGTCGGCCGAGAAGCCGTACAACGTCGTCGTCGGGCGCGGCGTCCTCGCCGACCTGCCCACGCTCTTCCCGGGCGCGGCGCGCGTGGCGATCATCCACCCGCCGACGCTCGCCCACCGGGTCGCAGCGATGGTGCCCCGCTTCCAGCAGAAGGTGACGCCGATCGAGGTCCCCGACGCCGAGGACGCCAAGTCCGTCGAGGTGCTCGAGCGCTGCTGGCGCGAGCTCGCGGGCGCGGGCTTCACCCGCTCGGACGCCGTCGTCGGCGTCGGCGGGGGAGCGACCACCGACCTCGCCGGCTTCGTCGCGGCGACCTGGCTGCGGGGGGTGCGGTACGTGGCCGTCCCGACGACCGTGCTGGCGATGGTGGACGCCGCGGTCGGCGGCAAGACCGGCATCAACCTGCCGGAGGGCAAGAACCTCGTGGGCGCGTTCTACGAGCCCGAGGTCGTCCTGGCCGACCTCGACGTGCTCGACACCCTCGGCGCGCACGACCTGAGCTCGGGCCTGGCCGAGGTCGCCAAGGCCGGCTTCATCGCCGACCCCCGCATCCTGGAGATCATCGAGGCCGACCCGGCCGCCGTCCTCGACCCGCACAGCGCCGCCCTCGTGGAGGTCGTCGAGCGGGCGATCGCGGTGAAGGCGGAGGTCGTCTCCGCCGATCTGCGCGAGTCGACGTCCGTCGGCAAGGAGGTCGGCCGCGAGGTGCTCAACTACGGGCACACGCTCGGCCACGCGATCGAGCGGCACGAGGGCTACCGCTGGCGTCACGGGGACGCCGTCGCCGTCGGCATGGTCTACGCCGCCGAGCTGGCCGCCGGGCTCGGCCGGTTGGACGCCGCGACCGTCGCGCGCCACCGCTCGGTGCTCGCCGCGCTGGGCTTGCCGACCTCCTACACGGGCCCGTGGCCTGACCTGCGGGCGGCGATGAACCTCGACAAGAAGACCCGCGGCTCCGCGCTGCGCTTCGTGGTGCTCGACTACGTCGCCGACCCCGGCATCGCCGAGGCGCCCGGCGAGGACGTCTTGGAGGCCGCCTTCGCCCGCCTGGCGGGGTAGCCCGCCCGCGTGGGCGGTTTCGCGGCGCGCGGGGCCGCCCGGTAGAGTAGCCCGTCGGAACGAGTGACGGTGAGAGGGAACACGCATGCCTACGATTTCGACCAACGACCTGAAGAACGGCACGGTGCTCGATCTTGATGGCCAGCTCTGGCAGGTCATCTGGTTCCAGCATCACAAGCCGGGCAAGGGCAACACGGTCGTTCGCAGCAAGCTGAAGCACGTGCTGTCGGGCAAGGTCGTCGACAAGACGTTCAACTCCGACACCAAGGTCGAGAGCGCGAGCGTCGACCGCCGCGAGATGCAGTACCTGTACCACGACGGCAGCGCGTTCGTGTTCATGGACACCGCGACCTACGACCAGCTCCCCGTGCCCGACGAGACCGTCGGCGACGCGAAGGATTACCTGTTGGAGAACCAGGTGGCGACCGTCGCCCTGCACGACGGCACGCCGTTGTACATCGACCTGCCCGCGTCGGTGGAGCTGGAGATCACCTACACCGAGCCCGGCCTGCAGGGTGATCGCAGCACCGGCGGCACGAAGCCCGCGACGCTGGAGACCGGCAAGCAGATCCAGGTGCCCCTTTTCCTCACGACGGGCGAGCGCGTGAAGGTCGACACCCGCGACGGCAACTACCTGGGGCGGGTCTGAGAGTGGCCGACCATCGGGGCCCCGGCACCCGAACCAAGGCGCGCAAGCGCGCCCTCGACATCCTGTTCGAGTCGGAGCTGCGCGACCGCGACCCGCTCGAGACGCTCGCGGAGAGGGTGGACGACGCGGAGCCGCCCGTCCGGCCGTTCACGGCCGAGATCGTCGAGGGCGTGACGGCCGACCTGCCGCTCATCGACAAGACCATCACGGAGAGCCTGGCGGGGGAATGGACACTCGCGCGCATGCCGCGCGTCGACCGTAATCTGGCCCGCGTCGCCGTGTATGAGATGTTCTTCACCGATCTCGCCCCCGAGATCGCGGTGAACGAGGCCGTCGGGCTGGCCCGCGAGTTGTCGACCGACTCCTCGCCGGACTTCCTGAACGGCGTCCTCGGTCGCGCGTTGCGCACGCTCCGCGAGACGTACCCGGCGACGCCCCGCACGACCGACGACCGCGATCGCGGCGCTCCGGCTGAGCCGGACGCCGCCGGCGTCCCCGACGAACCGGACGCCGACGGCGTCCCCGACCAGCCGGGCGACGCCGAGCCGCAGCCGGCAGACCCGCCCGCCCCCCACGCAGACGCAGACCCGAAGGACTGATGCAGATGAACGCGCGTCCCACTGAGGCACTCCTGGTTCTGGAGGACGGGCGATCGTTTCGGGGCACGTCCTTCGGCGCGCAGGGAGAGGCGTTCGGCGAGGCCGTGTTCTCGACCGGCATGACGGGCTACCAGGAGACCCTGACGGACCCGAGCTACCGCCGGCAGGTCGTCATCGCCACGGCACCCCAGATCGGCAACACCGGCTGGAACGACGAGGACGACGAGTCGCGCCGCATCTGGGTGGCGGGCTACGTGGTGAGGGACGCGTCGCGCATCCGCTCCAACTGGCGAAGCACCCGCACCCTCGACGACGAACTGCGCGCCCAGGGCGTCGTCGGCATCGCCGACGTCGACACCCGCGCGCTCACCCGCCACCTGCGCGAGCGCGGCGCGATGCGCGTCGGCATCTCCACCATCGAGACGGACGCCGCGCGCCTTCAGGCGCGCGTGCTGGAGCAGCCCGTCATGGCCGGGGCGAACCTGGTGGACGAGGTCACGGTCGCCGAGCCGATCGTCGTGCCGGCGCAGGGGGAGAAGCGCTTCACCGTGGCCGCGCTCGACCTGGGCATCAAGGAGATGACGCCCGAGCAGCTCGCCCGCCGCGGCATCGAGGTGCACGTGCTGCCCGCGACGGCCACCCGCGACGACATCGTCGCCCTCGACCCCGACGGGGTGTTCTTCTCGAACGGTCCGGGGGACCCGGCCGCCGCGGACGACGTCGTCGACCTGCTGCGCGGCGTCCTGGACGCCGGGCTGCCCTACTTCGGCATCTGTTTCGGCAACCAGATCTTCGGGCGCGCGCTGGGCTTCGGCACCTACAAGCTGAAATACGGCCACCGCGGCATCAACCAGCCGGTGATGGACCTGCGCACCCGCAAGGTCGAGATCACCGCCCAGAACCATGGGTTCGCGGTGGACGCCCCGCTCGATCGGGCGGTCGAGACGCCCTGGGGCAGCGCCCGGGTGAGCCATCTGTGCCTGAACGACGACGTCGTCGAAGGGCTGGAGCTCACCGCGCCCGACGGGCGCGTGCTCGGGTTCAGCGTGCAGTACCACCCCGAGGCGGCGGCCGGACCGCACGACTCGAACTACCTCTTCGATCGCTTCTGCGACGTGATGTCGACCAACCGCTCCACGAAGGAGAGCCACTGATGCCGCGGCGGACGGATATCTCGTCGATCCTCGTGATCGGCTCCGGACCCATCGTGATCGGCCAGGCCTGCGAGTTCGACTACTCCGGCACCCAGGCCTGCCGGGTGCTGCGGGAGGAGGGCTTCCGCGTCGTCCTCGTCAACAGCAACCCCGCGACGATCATGACCGACCCCGAGTTCGCGGACGCCACCTACCTCGAGCCGATCACCCCCGAGTTCGTCGAGCGGGTCATCGCGAAGGAGCGTCCGGACGCCCTCCTCGCCACCCTGGGCGGCCAGACCGCCCTCAACACGGCGGTGGCGCTGCACGACAACGGCGTGCTCGCCCGGTACGGCGTCGAGATGATCGGCGCGAACTTCGAGGCGATCCACAAGGGCGAAGACCGGGAGCGGTTCAAGGAGATCGTCAGCGGTCTCGACGTGCCGGGCGCCCACCCCGAGTCGGCGCGGTCGGTGATCTGCCACAGCCTCGACGACATCCTGGGCGCCGCCGACGAGCTGGGCTATCCGCTCGTGCTGCGGCCGTCGTTCACGATGGGCGGCGTGGGCTCCGGCTTCGCGCACGACGAGGCCGAGTTGCGCGAGATGGCGGCGCTCGGGCTCGCGGCGTCCCCGGTGACGGAGGTGCTGGCCGAGGAGTCGATCCTCGGCTGGAAGGAGTTCGAGCTGGAGGTGATGCGCGACAAGGCCGACAACGTCGTGATCATCTGCTCGATCGAGAACTTCGACCCGATGGGCGTCCACACGGGCGACTCGATCACGGTGGCGCCGGCCATGACGCTCACCGACCGCGAGTACCAGGCCATGCGCGACGTGGCGATCGCGGTCATCCGCGAGGTGGGCGTCGACACTGGGGGCTGCAACATCCAGTTCGCGATCAACCCGGTCGACGGCCGCATGATCGTCATCGAGATGAACCCGCGCGTGTCCCGCAGCTCGGCCCTGGCGTCCAAGGCGACGGGCTTCCCGATCGCGAAGATCGCGGCGAAGGTCGCGGTCGGGTACACGCTGGACGAGATCCGCAACGACATCACCGCCGAGACGCCGGCGTCCTTCGAGCCCACGCTCGACTACGTCGTCGTGAAGGTGCCGCGGTTCGCGTTCGAGAAGTTCCCGACGGCCGACGACACGCTCACCACGCACATGAAGTCGGTCGGCGAGGCGATGGCGATCGGGCGGAACTTCCCCGAGGCGCTCGGCAAGGCGCTCCGCTCGCTGGAGGACCCGGGAGCCCCCTTCGACTTCACCTCCGAGCTCACGCACACCGCCGAGGAGTATTTGGCGGTCGCGAGCCGGCCGCACGACGGCCGGATCAACAAGGTGATGGACGCCATCCGCGCCGGCGCGTCCGTGGAGCAGGTGCACGAGGCGACAGGCATCGACCCGTGGTTCGTCGACCAGCTCGTCGGGGTGAACGAGGTGGCGCAGGAGCTGCGGCAGGCGTCCAGCATGACCCCCGGTCTGCTCCGGCGCGCCAAGCGCGTCGGCCTCTCGGACGCCCAGATCGGCGCCCTGCGGACCACGAGCGACGAGGTCGTCCGCGGCGTGCGGTGGGCGCTCGGCGTCACGCCGGTCTTCAAGACCGTCGACACGTGCGCGGCCGAGTTCGCCGCCCGGACGCCGTACCACTACTCGAGCTACGACGAGGAGGACGAGGTCGCGGACCGCGATCGTCCCGCCGTGCTGATCCTGGGCTCGGGCCCGAACCGGATCGGCCAGGGCATCGAGTTCGACTACTCCTGCGTCCACGCGGCGATGGCCCTGCGGGAGGCCGGCTACGTGACCGTGATGGTGAACTGCAACCCCGAGACGGTCTCGACCGACTACGACACCTCCGACCGGCTCTACTTCGAGCCGCTCACACTGGAGGACGTCCTGGAGGTCTACCACGCCGAGCTCGCCCACGGCCCGGTCGCGGGCGTGATCGTGCAGCTCGGCGGGCAGACGCCCCTGAAGCTCGCGAGCGCGCTCAAGGCGAACGGCGTCCCGATCGTCGGGACCTCGCCCGAGTCGATCGACCTCGCGGAGGACCGCGGCGAGTTCGGGCACGTGCTCGCGGCGGCCGGCCTGCCGGCCCCGAAGTACGGCATGGCCCAGTCCGCGGAGCAGGCGATCTCCATCGCGAACACGATCGGGTACCCGGTGCTCGTGCGGCCCTCGTACGTGCTGGGCGGCCGCGGCATGGAGATCGTCTACGACGATCAGGCCCTGACGGCCTACATCAACCGCGCGACCTTCATCACCCCGCAGGCGCCGGTGCTGGTCGACCGGTTCCTCGACGACGCGATCGAGATCGACGTGGACGCCCTCTACGACGGCACCGAGCTCTACCTGGGCGGCGTCATGGAGCACATCGAGGAGGCCGGGATCCATTCCGGCGACTCGGCGTGCTCGCTGCCGCCGATCACGCTCGGCAAGGAGGTCATCGACCGCATCCGCGAATCGACCGAGGCGATCGCGAGCGGGGTCGGCGTCCAGGGGCTGCTGAACATCCAGTACGCGCTGCAGGGCGACGTGCTGTACGTGCTCGAGGCGAACCCGCGGGCGTCCCGCACGGTGCCGTTCGTGTCGAAGGCGACCAACACCCAGCTCGCGAAGGCGGCCGCCCGGCTCATGCTGGGGGAGAGCGTCGCGCAGCTGCGGGACGCCGGCGTCCTCCGTCGCCACGGCGACGGGACGGCCGTGCTCGACTCCGCCCCGATCGCGGTGAAGGAGGCCGTCATGCCCTGGAACCGGTTCCGGACGCCCGACGGCGTGTCGGTCGACTCGCTGCTCGGCCCGGAGATGAAGTCCACGGGCGAGGTCATGGGCCTCGACCTCGTGTTCGGCACCGCGTTCGCGAAGAGCCAGACCGGCAGCTACGGCGGGCTGCCGCTGGAGGGCACGATCTTCGTGTCGGTCGCCAACCGCGACAAGCGGCACGCGATCTTCCCGGTGAAGCGTCTGGCCGACCTGGGGTTCAAGATCGCGGCGACCGCCGGCACCGCGCAGGTGCTGCGGCGCCACGGCGTCGACGTGACCGTGTACCGCAAGGAGCATCAGGGCCCGGGCGCCGACGGCACGAAGACCGTCGTCCAGGGAATCCTGGACTCCGAGATCGACATCATCTTCAACACCCCCCAGGGCACGAGCGCCGACGGGGCGCCGCGCCGCGACGGCTGGTCGATCCGGTCGGCGGCGATCTACATGGACATCCCGTGCATCACCACGGTCCAGGGGCTCTCGGCCGCGGTGCAGGGCATCGAGGCGGAGAAGATGGGCGACGTGGGCGTCCGGTCGCTGCAGGAGTGGGGCGCGGACGTCGAGGCCGAACTGGCGGCGGAGGCGTCCCGGTGAGCGCCCGCGAGCGGCTTCTGGCCTCGGGGTACGCGCGCGTGCTGCGGCCCGCTCTGTTCGCGGCGCGCGGGGGCGACCCCGAGCGCATCCACCACGACATGATCGCGGGCCTCGCCGCGCTCGGCGGGCTGCCGGGCGTGCGGGCCGGCGTGGGCGCGCTCACGCGGGCGGCGTCCACTCCGGTGAGCGTGGCGGGGATCGAGTTCCCCGGCGTGGTCGGCCTGGCCGCCGGCATGGACAAGGACGGCCGCGCCGCCCGGGCCTGGCAGCACCTCGGCTTCTCGTTCGCCGAGCTCGGCACCGTCACCGCGCACGCCCAGCCGGGCAACCCGCGGCCGCGGGTGTTCCGGCTGCCGGAGAGCCGCGCGCTCATCAACCGGATGGGCTTCAACAACGCCGGCGCCCTCGCGCTGGCGAATCGCCTGGCCGTGGCCGGGATCTTCCGGGGAAACCGGGCGGCCGGCGTCCCGCTGGGGATCTCGATCGGGAAGACCAAGGCGACCCCGGTCGAGGACGCCGTGCCCGACTACCTCACGTCGCTGCGGTGCGTCGCGCCGCACGCCGACTACGTGGCGATCAACGTCTCCAGCCCGAACACGCCGGGGCTGCGGGGCCTGCAGGAGGCGTCCCAGTTGGCCGAGCTCCTCGGCGCCCTGACCGCGGAGGCCCGCGCGCTGGCGCTCGGCGCCGCGCCGGTGCCGATCTTCGTGAAGGTCGCGCCGGACCTGTCGCTCGGCGGGCTGGACGAGCTCGTCCGGGTGGCCGAGGACGCGGGCGCCGCCGGGCTCATCGCCACGAACACCACGCTCGCCCGGGACGGACTGGCCCCGGCCGACCAACACCTCGCGTCGGAAGCGGGCGGGCTGTCGGGCGCACCCCTCACCGACCACGCCCGCGAGGTGGTGGCCCACGTCGCCGCCCAGACGTCGCTGCCGGTCATCGCCTCCGGCGGCATCATGACGGTCGAGGACGCCCTGGCGGCGCTGGACGCCGGCGCCGCCCTGGTCCAGCTTTACACTGGCTTCATCTACGGCGGGCCGGCTCTGATCGCCGAGATCGAGGACGCCGTCGCCGCCGCCCGAGCGCGAGGAGCACGCCCATGACCCCGTACCGCCGGCGCCTCAAGGCCGTCGTCGCCGAGCGCGGCGCCCTCTGCGTGGGCATCGACCCGCATCCGTCCCTGCTCGAGAAGTGGGGCCTGCCCCGCTCGGCCGACGGGCTGGAGCGCTGCGCGCGCGAGTTGGTCGCCGCGGTCGGCGACCAGGTCGCGGTGTTCAAGCCGCAATCGGCGTTCTTCGAGTCGTACGGGTCGGCCGGCATCGCGGTGCTCGAGCGGGTCCTCGCCGACATCGCGGCGGCTGGGGCCCTCAGCATCCTCGACGTGAAGCGCGGCGACATCGGTTCGACGATGGACGCCTACGCCGACGCCTATCTCACCCCCGACGCCCCGTTGTCGGCCGATGCGATCACCGTGTCGCCCTATCTCGGGTTCGGATCGCTCACGCCGGCTTTCGAACGCGCGATCGCGAACGACCGCGGCGTCTATGTTCTCGCGCGCACCTCGAATCCCGAGGGCGGGGAGATCCAATTGGCCCTGGGTAAAGAGGGATCGGTGGTGCAGGAGATCATCGACGCCGCAACGCAGGCCAATGCAGGAGCTCAAACCAGGGCAATCGGGCTTGTGATCGGCGGAACGCACCACACTTTGGGGTGTGACGTGTCACAATTCAACGGTTCCATCCTGGTGCCCGGAATCGGCTTCCAGGGTGGGCGCATGGAGCTCCTCCCCGAGCTATTCGGAGAAGCGACCAACCAGGTCCTTCCCGTCGTAGGGCGGGGGGTGCTCTCGGCTGGACCCAGCCACGGGGCCTTGCAGACAAAGGTGCGCGATTTCCTCGCGAGATGACCTGGTCGGATGCGGGGTTCACCGCTAGGTTGTGTCCAACCCGTTGTCCGCTGCCCCTGGGAGATAACGTGTCCATTCCACAATTGACCACCGAACAGCTGCAGGCCGCCCGCGCGGCCGCGACGCAGGCGCGTCGTCAGCGAGCCGACCTCAAGGCCAAGGTTCGGTCCGGTGCCCTGTCGCTGTCCGAGGCCATCGATGTCGCCGGTGAAGACGACGTCCTGGCCCACGTGAAGGTCGTCGATCTGCTCAAGTCCCTGCCCCGCGTGGGCGAGAAGCGCGCCGCGGCGGTCATGGAGCGCCTCGACATCGCGCCGAACCGGCGCATCCGCGGCCTCGGCCGTCACCAGATCGCCGGCCTGAAGGCCGAGTTCAAGTGACGCCTGACATCACGGTCATCTCCGGCCCGACGGCCGTCGGAAAGGGAACCGTGGTGTCGGCTCTGCGTGCACGATGCCCGCAGGTGTGGGTGAGCGTGTCGGCCACGACGCGCCCGCCCCGCCGGGGCGAGGTCGACGGGGTCCATTACCTGTTCGTCTCCGAAGAAGAGTTCGATCGCCTCGTCGCCGAGGGCGGGCTCTTGGAGTGGGCGGTCGTCCACGGCCGCCATCGCTACGGGACGCCGGCCCGGCCGGTCTTCGACGCGGTCGAGGCGGGCCTCCCGGTGATCCTGGAGATCGACCTCGCCGGTGCGCGGCAGGTGCGCCAGCGGGTGCCGGAGGCGTCCTTCGTCTTTCTGGCCCCGCCGACGTGGGAGGCCCTGGTGCGCCGGCTGGTCGGCCGGGGCACCGAGAACGCGGCCCAGCGGGAGCGCCGGCTGGCGACGGCCCGCACCGAGTTGGCCGCGGCCAGCGAGTTCGACCACGTGGTCGTGAATGACCAAGTGGGAAAGACCGTCGATCAGTTGGTAGACTTGTTGGGCTTGTGCACTCCTACTGGTGAAGGTCAATCTTGAGCAACCAAATTCCTGAGGGCATCACGAACCCGCCGATCGACGAACTGCTGACGAAGGTCGACTCCAAGTACCGGCTCGTCCTGTTCGCGGCCAAGCGGGCCCGTCAGATCAACGCGTACTACAGCCAGCTCGGCGAGGGGCTGCTGGAGAACGTCGGGCCGCTCGTCGACACGAGCGTGCAGGAGAAGCCGCTGACCATCGCGCTGCGCGAGATCAACGCCGACGTCCTCGAATGCACCGACATCGATCCCGAGGCCGAGGCGGCCGCGCGGGCTGAGGCCGAGGCCGATCCCGACTTCAGCCTCGACCCGTTCAACAACAACGATCTGGCTTGAGCGGCCCGCGCCGTGAGCCGCATCCTGCTCGGTGTCGCCGGCGGAATCGCCGCGTACAAGGCCTGTGAGCTGCTGCGGCTGTTCTCCGAGTCCGGCGACGAGGTGACGGTCGTCCCCACGCGCAACGCGCTGGCGTTCGTCGGCGAGACCACGTGGGCGGCCCTGTCGGGGCGTCCGGTCCACACCGAGGTCGTCGAATCCGCCCACGAGGTGCCGCACGTGCGCCTGGGGCGCGAGGCCGACCTCGTGGTGGTGGCTCCCGCGACGGCCGACCTGCTCGCGCGGGCGGCGTCCGGGCGGGCTGACGATCTGCTGACCAACGTCCTGCTCACCGCCCGTTGCCCCGTGCTGTTCGCGCCGGCGATGCACACCGAGATGTGGCTGCACCCCGCGACGCAGGCCAACGTGGCGACGTTGCGGGCCCACGGGTGCGTGGTGCTCGACCCGGCGGCAGGGCGGCTGACGGGCGCCGACACGGGCCCCGGCCGGCTGCCCGACCCCGACGACATTCATCAGGTCGCGCTCTCGCTGGTCGGCGACGAGGCGACCCTCGCGGCCGTGCGGCGGCGCGATCTGGCCGGCCGGTCGGTCGTGATCAGCGGGGGCGGCACGCACGAGGCCCTCGACCCGGTGCGCTTCCTCGGTAACGCGTCGTCGGGGCGGCAGGGCATCGCCCTGGCCCGCGCGGCGGCCCTGCGGGGTGCGCGCGTGACCCTCGTGGCGGCGAACGTCTCCGCGGCGATGCCCAGTTCGGTCGAGGTCGAGCGGGTCGTCTCCACGGGCGACCTCGGCGAGGCCGTCCGCGCGCACGCGCAGCATGCCGACATCATCGTGATGGCGGCCGCGCCCGCCGACTTCACGCCCGTGACCACGTCGGCCGGCAAGATCAAGAAGGACGGGGAGTCGGGCTTGACGCTGGAGCTGACCCAGACGATGGACGTCCTGAAAACCATCAGCCACGAGCGCCCGCGCGAGCAGGTCATCGTGGGCTTCGCCGCCGAGACCGCCGGCAGCCCCGAGGAGCTGCTGCGGCTGGGCCGCGAGAAGCTGGCCCGCAAGGGCTGCGACCTGCTCGTGTGCAACGACGTCACTGGGGGAGCGGTCTTCGGGGGCGACCGCAACGACGTCGTCATCATCGACCGCGAGGCTGTCGTCGCCACGGCGACGGCCGACAAGAACGTCGTCGCGCACCGCATTCTGGACGCCGCGTGCGGCGTCCTCGACCAATGAAAGCGAGCCATGAGCCGTCTGTTCACATCGGAATCCGTCACTGAGGGCCATCCGGACAAGCTGGCGGACGCCGTCAGCGACGCCGTCCTGGATGCCCTGCTGAAGGAGGATGTCGGCAGCCGCGTCGCCGTCGAGACCCTCGTCACCACGGGCACCGTGGTCGTGGCGGGCGAGGTGACGACGAAGGCGTACGCCGATATCTCCGGCATCGCCCGCGAACGCATCCTGAGCGTGGGCTACGACCACGCGGAGGCGTCCTTCGACGGCAAGAGCTGCGGCGTCCTGGTGTCGCTGGGCAACCAGAGCCCCGACATCGCGCTCGGCGTCGACGACGCCGAAGAGGTGCGCGGCAGCGCCGCGGGCGACGCGCTCGACCGGCAGGGCGCCGGCGACCAGGGGCTCATGTTCGGCTACGCGTGCCTCGACACGCCGACGCTCATGCCGCTGCCGATCGACATCGCGCACCGCATGTCGGAGCGGCTGGCCGAGGTCCGCAAGAGCGGCGAGCTCGACTGGGTGCTGCCCGACGGCAAGACCCAGGTGACGATCGAGTACGACGGCGACCGGGCCGCCCGGGTGGACGCGGTGGTCGTCTCCACGCAGCACACCGAGAAGGCGTGGGCGTCCGACATCGTGACGCCGTCGATCATCGAGACGGTGATCGAGCCGGTGCTCGCGCGCTACGACATCAGCCGCGAGGGCCTGAAGACCTACGTGAACCCGACCGGCAAGTTCTGCATCGGCGGCCCGATGGGCGACGCGGGGGTCACCGGCCGCAAGATCATCGTCGACACGTACGGCGGCATGGCCCGCCACGGCGGCGGGGCGTTCTCGGGCAAGGACCCGTCGAAGGTGGATCGCTCGGCGTCCTATGCGATGCGGTGGGTGGCGAAGAACGTCGTCGCCGCGGGCCTCGCCGAGCGGTGCGAGGTGCAGGTCGCCTACGCGATCGGGCGGGCACACCCGGTCGGCTTCTACACCGAGTGCTTCGGCACCGAGAAGGTGCCGGTCGGCCAGATCAACGACGCGGTGCTGCAGGTGTTCGACCTGCGTCCGGCCGCGATCATCCGCGACCTGGACCTGCTCCGGCCGATCTACTCGCTGACCACGAACTACGGCCACTTCGGCCGGGAGTTGCCCGAGATGACGTGGGAGCGCACCGATCGCGCCGACGCGCTCGCGGCGGCCGTCAGAGGCTGACCCGGGTTTGTCGGCGCCGGCGCCTAGGATGCCCGGCATGACCGATGCGACCTCGCCCTCCGTGCTGCCGGGGGGCGAGGCGTCCGAGGGGGATCCCCCGCTGGTGGCCGAGGTCGCGGTCGACGTCTCGCTGCCGCACCTCGATCGTCCGTTCGACTATCTCGTGACGCCCCAGCAGGCGGAGGAGGTCGCCGTCGGGTGCCGCGTCCGGGTGCGGTTCGCGGGCAAGCTGCGGGACGGGTTCGTGCTCGCGCTCAAACGCGATTCCGAGGCGGGCAAGCTGCGTCCGCTGGAGCGGGTGATCTCAGGCGAGGTCGTCCTGGCGGCCCCGATCGCCCGGCTTGCGCGGCAGGTGGCCGACCACTACGGGGGCACGCTGGCCGACGTCCTGCGGCTCGCGGTCCCCGGGCGGCACGCGGCCACCGAGAAGGCGTCGCGCGCGGCGCCGGCCGCGCCGGCGTCCGCGGGGGAGGCGGGCGTCCTGCCGCGGTTCGCGGAGGGGGACGCCTTCCTCGCCGGGCTCGCCGGGGGCCGGCCCGTCCGGGCCTCGTGGTCGCCCGTGCCCGTGTTCGGGCCCGACGGCGACTGGGCGGGCGGGCTCGTGGACGCCGCCGCGGCCACGCTCGCCGCCGGCCGGGCAGCCGTCCTGGTGGTTCCGGACGCCGAGGCGCTGGCCCGGCTCGAAGCGCGCTGTGCGGCGTCCTTCGGGGCCGGCAGCTTCGTCACCCTCACCGCCGAACTCGGCCCGGCGGCCCGCTACCGGCACTTCCTGGCCGCGGCCCGCGGCCAGGCGCGGCTGGTGCTCGGCACGCGCGCGGCCGTCTACGCGCCGGTGGCCGACCTGGGGCTGATCGCCGTCTTCGACGACGGCAACGACTCCCTCGCCGAGCCGCGGGCGCCCTACCCGCACGTCCGCGAGGTGGCGTCGCTGCGCGCGAGCGGCGAGCACGCCGGGCTGCTGCTGGCGGGCTACGGGCGGACCGCCGAGGTGCAGGCGCTCGTCGAGAAGGGCTGGGTCGTGCCGATCGGGTTGCCGCCGGCGGAGATGCGGCGGCGGGGGCCGGTCGTCCGGGTGGCGGCCGACACCGAACGGGCGCTCGACCGCGACCCGGACGCCCGCGTCGCCCGGCTGCCCCACGACGTGTTCGCGACGCTGCGCGCCGGGCTGGCGTCGGGACCGGTGCTCGTGCAGGTGCCGCGCGCCGGGTACGTGTCGTCGGTCGCCTGCCAGGGCTGCCGCGAGCCCGCCCGCTGCCCGCGGTGCCGGACGCCGCTGCGGGGCGAGCGGGGGGCGTCCGGCCTGGCGCTGGTCTGCCGGCTCTGCGGCCCGCTGCCCGGGCCGTGGCGCTGCCCCGAGTGCGGGGACACGCGGCTGCGCGCCCCGCGCGTCGGGGTGACGCGGACGGCGGAGGAGCTCGGGCGTGCCTTCCCGCAGACGCGGGTCGTGCAGTCGTGGTCGGGGCACCCGGTGGCGGAGGTGGACGCCGAGCCGGCGATCGTCCTGGCCACCCCGGGCGCCGAGCCGGAGCCGACGCACGGCTACGCGGCGGCCGTCCTGCTGGATGCGACGCTGTTGCTCGAACGCCCCGAGCTGCGCGCCGCCGAAGAGGCGCTGCGGCGCTGGCTGGCCGCGTGCGCTCGGGTGCGGCCGGCGTCCGAGGGCGGGGCGGTGCTGATCGTGGGGGAGACCCACGCGCGGGCCGTGCAGGCGCTCGTCCGGCTGGACGCCGCGGGCTTCGCCGAACGCGAGCTGGCGGGCCGGCGGGAGGCGTCGTTCCCGCCGGCGAGCAAGCTGGTCGTCGTCGAGGGGCCGGCGGACGCCGTCGCGGGCTTCGCGGAGGCGTCCGGCCCGGTGGAGGGCGTGGAGACGTTCGGGCCCCTGGAACTCGGCGACGACGTCGTCCGGGTGACGCTCCGCGGCCCGACCTCGTCGGGGCCCGCGCTGGTCGCCGCGGCGAAGGCCGAAGCCAGCCGTCGGTCGGCGCGCAAGTTGCCGGGCTCCGTGCGCGTCCGGGTCGACCCGCAGGTGATCGACTGACATCCTGGGTGCCAGCCGGCACGAGGAGGTCATGATGCAACCCCGCGGACTGGAGGCGGCCCTGCGGCTCGTCGACAAGGGCGTGGAGATTCCGAACCCGTGGTCGATCGACATCGCCGACGACGTCGACCCCGACCTGATCAGCGGCGACGGGGTCGTCATCCACCCCGGGTGCCGCCTGCGCGGCGCCTCGACCGTCCTCTCCGCCGGCGTCGAGCTGGGCCGCGAGGGCCCGGTCACGATCGAGGACTGTCAGCTCGGCCCCGGCGTCCAGCTCAAGGGCGGGTACGCGGCCAAGGCCGTGTTCCTGGAGGGGGCGAACCTGGGGCTCGGGCACCACGTCCGGGAGGGCTGCCTGCTGGAGGAGGAGTCGGGCGGCGCGCACACCGTCGGGCTGAAGCAGACGATCCTGTTCCCCTTCGCGACGCTCGGTTCGCTCATCAACTTCTGCGACGCGCTGCTCGCCGGCGGCACGTCGCGCTCCGACCACTCGGAGGTCGGGTCGAGCTACATCCACTTCAACTTCACCCCGACGGGCGACAAGACGACGCCGTCGCTGTTCGGCGACGTCCCGCGGGGCGTGATGCTGCGCGAGCACCCGATCTTCCTGGGCGGTCAGGGCGGCACGGTCGGCCCGGTGCGCGTCGGGTACGGCACGGTCGTCGGCGCCGGTTCGGTGCTGCGCGGCGACGTCGGTCAGGAGGACACGCTCACCCTCGTCGGCTCCCCGCCGAGCCTCAGCCGGCCGTTCGACCCGACCGTCATGCCGAAGCTCGCGCCGATGGTCGCGAAGAACCTGGGGTACCTCGCCCAGCTGGACGCCCTCGAGGCCTGGTACCGCGGCGTCCGGGCGCCGTTCTTCGCGTCCCAGCCGCTCGGCGACCACGTGCTCGCGGGCGCGCTCGCGGCCCTCGCGAGCGCGCGGGGCGAGCGGGTCAAGCGGCTGCAGAAGCTCGTGGCCAAGCTGGATGCCGCCGACCCACGTCACGCGCCCTTCGTCGAGCACATCGACGCCCTCGTCGCCGGGTTCGGCGGCCCGACGCCGGAGGCGCCGGGGGCGCTGGCCGACGCGGCGGGCCGCGCGGCGGCGTCCGGGACGCGGTACGTCGCCGCGATCCAAGGCCTGGACGACGCGCTCGTCGCCGAGGGCACCGCGTGGCTCGCGGGCATCGTCGAGCAGCGGCAGGACGCCGCCGCGTCCCTCGTCGACGGGCTGGGGCGCGTCTTCGGTCGCTAAGGTGGCGGCGTGCGTCTCGTCTTTGCCGGAACCCCCGCCGTCGCGATCCCGTCGCTGGAGGCCCTGCTGGGCTCCGGCCACGAGTTGGCCGCGGTCGTGACGCGCCCGGACGCCCCCCGCGGGCGCAGCAAGCGCCTCGTCCCGAGCGAGGTGGGGGCGTGGGCGTCCGATCACGGGGTGCCGGTGCTGAAGCCGGAGCACCCCCGCGACCCCGGCTTCGTCGCCGCGCTGACCGATCTAGCCCCCGACGCCTGCCCGGTCGTCGCCTACGGGGCGCTCGTGCCGCAGCGGGTGCTGGACATTCCGCGGCTCGGCTGGGTGAACCTGCACTTCTCGTTGTTGCCGCGCTGGCGCGGGGCCGCGCCCGTCCAGCGCGCGATCATGGCGGGCGACGAGGTCACGGGCGCGACGACGTTCCGGCTGGTCGAGGAGCTGGACGCCGGCCCCGTCTTCGGGACGCTCATCCAGCCCCTGGCCGGCGACGAGACCGCCGGCGAGGTGCTCGACCTGCTCGCCCACGAGGGCGCCGGGCTCCTCCTCGACACGATCGACGGCCTCGAGGCGGCCGAGCCCGCCGAGCAGGACGACCCGGACGCCGTCACCGTGGCCCCCAAGATCACGCCCGCGGACGCCCACCTCGACTGGACGCGGGACGGCCGCGAGCTCGACCGCGTCGTCCGCGGGTGCTCGCCCGAGCCGATGGCCTGGACGACGCTGGCCGGCCAGCGGTTCAGGATCGCCCGCACCCGCCCCACGGACGCCGCCGAGCTCGAGCCCGGCGAAGTGCGCGCCGAGAAGCGCCGCGTCCTCGTCGGCACCGGCGGGGTCGACCTCGAACTGCTGCAGGTGCAGCCCGCCGGCAAGAAGGTCATGGCCGCGGCCGACTGGGGCCGCGGGCTGCACGCGGGCGGCGTCCGGTTCGACGGGCCCGCCTGATGCCCCACCGCAAGCTCGCCCGCCGGCGCGGGCCCGACCCGGCCCGCGCGCTGGCGTACCGGGTGCTCCGCGAGGTGTCCGAGGGGGCGTACGCGAACCTCGCGCTCGGCCAGGCGCTCGCCGACGCCCGCCTCGACGCCCGCGACGCGGCCTTCGTCACCGAGCTCGTCGCGGGCACGTGCCGGCTGGCGGGCACCTACGATCGCGTGCTCGCCGCGGCGTCCGGACGCGACGTCGCGCGCCTGCAGCCCGCCCTGCTCGACGTCCTGCGGCTCGGGGCGCACCAGCTGCTCAGCATGCGCGTCCCCGCGCACGCGGCCGTCGGCGCGGGCGTCGAGCTGGCGGCGGCCGAGGTGGGGGAGAAGGTCGCCGGGCTTACCAACGCCGTGTTGCGCAAGGTGGCCGCCCGCCCCCTGGACGCCTGGCTCGCCGCGCTGTCGGCCGGCGAGGACGCCGTCGGGGCCCTCGCCCTGCGCACGCACCACCCGCGCTGGATCGCGGAGGAGTACGTCCGGCTGCTCGGCGACGAGGCCGAGGAGGCGCTGGCCGCGAACAACGTCAGCCCGGTGCCGACGCTGGTCGTGCGTCCGGGCCTCGCGGACCTTTCCGAGTTGGGCGGCGAACCGACGCGCTGGAGCCCGTTCGGGGCGAGGCGTCCGGGCAACCCGGCCGACGTGGACGCCGTTCGCCAGGGCCGCGCCGGCGTCCAGGACGAGGGCAGCCAACTCGTGGCGCTCGCGCTGGCGGAGGCGTCCGGCGGCGAGGGGCCCGCGGACGCCGACGCCCCGGGCGCAGCGCCCTGGCTCGACCTGTGCGCCGGTCCGGGCGGCAAGGCCGCGCTGCTCGCGGGTCTGGCGGCCGACGGCGGACGCCGGCTCGTGGCCTCCGAGGTCGCCGAGCATCGCGCGCGGCTGGTCGCGCAGGCGCTGCGGGCCTACTCCGGCGACCACGCGCCGGCGGTGCTCTGCGCCGACGGCACGGCCCCGCCGTGGCGGGAGGCGTCCTTCGCGCGGGTGATGGCCGACGTGCCCTGCACGGGCCTGGGCGCGCTGCGGCGGCGTCCGGAGGCTCGCTGGCGGAGGCGTCCGGGCGACGTCGACGATCTCGTCCCTCTCCAGCGATCGCTCCTCGCCTCGGCCCTGGACGCCGCCGCCCCCGGCGGCGTCGTCGCCTACGTCACGTGCTCCCCGCACCACCGGGAGACGACCGAGGTCGTCGGCGCGGTGCTGCAGGCGTCCGGACGCAGCGTCACGCCGCTCGCCCCCGCCAGCCCCCTTCCGCCGGACGCCCTCCTCGCCGGCGGACCGTTCGTGCAGCTCTGGCCGCACCGGCACGCGACGGACGCGATGTTCCTGGCCCTGCTCCGCGTCGACAACTAGAGTCGGCCCGTGGCCAACCGCATTCATCCGAGCATCCTGAACTCGAACCTGGCGTCGCTCGATGCCGAGATCGACCGCATCCCGAGCTCCGACGGCATTCACATCGACGTGATGGACAACCACTTCGTCCCGAACCTCACGATCGGGCTGCCGGTCGTGGAGTGCCTCCGCAAGAACCACCCGGACGCCTTCCTCGACATGCACCTCATGATCGAGGACGCCGACACCTGGGCCCCCGGCTACGCCGAGGCCGGCTGCGAGTCGGTCACGTTCCACGTCGAGGCCGCCCGGGCGCCGGTGAAGCTGGCCCGGGACCTGCGCGCCGCGGGGGCGCGCGCGTCGATGGCGCTGCGCCCGGCGACCGACATCGCCCCGTACGAGGACCTGCTCCCCGAGCTCGACATGATCCTCATCATGACCGTCGAGCCGGGCTTCGGCGGCCAGTCGTTCCTCGACATCATGCTGCCGAAGATCCGCCGCACCCGCGCCCTGGCGAAGAAGGCCGGCCTCGATCTGTGGATCCAGGTGGACGGCGGCGTCTCCGAGAAGACCATCGACCGGTGCGTGGACGCCGGGGCCGACGTCTTCGTCGCCGGCTCCGCGGTCTTCCGCGCCGACGACCCCGACTCCGTGGTCAGCGCCCTCCGCGACCAGGCCGACCTGCGCTCCGGCCACGCGTGAGCGACCCTCGTCCCGACGTGAGCGACGCCGGTCCCGGGCCGTCGCGGGCCGCCCCCGAGCGGGTCTACCGCACCCTGCGCGCCCTGGAGGGCGGCGTCCTGTCGCGGCTGTTCCGGCTCGACTTCGCGGGCCGTGACCGCATCCCCCCGAGCGGCGGGGCGATCGTCGCGGCCAACCACCTCAGCTACGCCGACCCGCTGCTGCTCGACCACTACCTGCTGAGCGCCGGCCGCTTTCCGCGCTTCCTCGCGAAGGCGCCCCTGTTCGACCTGCCGGTCATCGGGTGGCTGGGCCGGTCGACCGGCCAGATCCCGGTCTTCCGCAACAGCGAGCACGCCGGGGACGCCCTCGTCGCGGCCGCCGCCGCGCTCGAGCGCGGCGAGTTGGTCGTCATGTACCCCGAGGGGACCGTGACCCGCGACCCCGATCTGTGGCCCATGACCGGACGCCTCGGTGCGGCCCGCCTCGCGCGCCGGGCCGGCGTCCCGGTGATCCCGGTCGGGCAGTGGGGCGCGCACGAGGTCATGCCGCCCCCGCGCCCGGGGGCGCCGCGGCTGCTGCCGCGCAAGACGATCCACATCCGCGCCGGCGACCCGCTCGACGTCGCGTCCCTGGACGAGCACGAGGGCACGCGCGCGATCATGGACGCCGTCACCGCCCTCGTCGCGGAGTTGCGGCACGAGACACCTCCGCCCGGCCGGTGGGACATGCGGGTCGGCGAGCGCGTCGCCCCGGCCTGACCCAGCGTCGGGTCGCCCCCGACTGAGCGTCGCGCAACCCTCGTCTCAAGATCCGGGCATATCCACACGAGTGAACGGACGCCCGGCTAGTTTCACCCCACAGGCTCACCCCGGGTGCACGGTCGCGCTCTCCTGGCAAATGTTTTTTCGCATTTCTTACGGCATGGGACTGAGGAAACGGACATGAACCGAACTGCACGCGCACTCGCGGCCGCGACCGCGGGGTTGGCACTGTTGGCCGGGTGTTCCGGCGGGGGCGGCAACGCGGCCACCGGCGACACGATCAAGGTGGGCCTGAACTACGAGCTCTCGGGGGCGGTGGCCACGTACGGCCAGGCGAGCGTCCAGGGCATCGAGATGGCGGTCGACGAGATCAACGCCGCCGGCGGCGTCAAGGGCAAGAAGATCGAGCTGGTGAAGTACGACAACAAGTCGGAGCCGGCCGAGGCGACCACGCTCGCGACGAAGCTCATGACGTCCGACCGCGTCGTCACGGTGATCGGCCCGGCGACGTCCGGCAGCTTCAAGGCGCAGGTCCCGGTCGCGATCAAGAACAAGATCCCCGTCGTCTCCGGCTCGGCCACCGCCGACGATGTGACGGTGGACGCCCAGGGCGTCAAGGAGTACGCGTTCCGCACCTGCTTCAACGACTCCTACCAGGGCACCGCGATGGCGAACTTCGCCACGAAGAAGCTCTCGGCCAAGCGCGCCCTCGTCTACGCGGACAACTCCAGCGACTACGCCAAGGGCCTCGCGGCGAACTTCAAGAAGACGTTCACCGACGCCGGCGGTCAGATCGTGGGCGAAGAGGCCTACACGACGGGCGACACCGACTTCAACGCGACGCTCACGCGCATCAAGGGCCAGCAGTTCGACGTGCTGTACGTCCCCGGGTACTACCAGGAGGCGTCCCTGCTCATCAAGGCCGCCCGCGGCCTCGGCATCAACCAGCCGATCCTCGGCGGCGACGGCTACGACAGCCCGGTGCTGCTGCAGCAGGCGGGCGCGTCGGCGCTGAACAATGTGTACTTCACGAACCACTACAGCGCGCTCGACAAGGACCCGAAGGTCACCGAGTTCATCGCCGCCTACAAGAAGAAGTACAACGCCGACCCGAACGCGTTCAACGCGCTCGGCTACGACACGGCCAAGTTCGTGGCGGACGCCGCGAACCGCGCGGCCACGATCGACGGCCCGGGCATCAAGGACGCGATGGCCTCGACGAAGGACTTCCCGGCGGTCACCGGCACCCTCAGCATCGACGCCAACCACAACCCGGTGAAGGCGATCGTGGTCGTCGGGCTGAAGAACGGCCAGCAGGCGACCAGCGAGAAGGTCGGGTAGTCGGGCGTGGAGGAGGTTCTCCAGCAGGTCATCAACGCCCTGTCGGTCGGCAGCATCTACGCGCTGATCGCGCTGGGCTACACGATGGTGTACGGCATCATCCAGTTGATCAACTTCGCCCACGGCGACGTGTACATGGTCGGCGCCTTCGTCGGCTACTGGAGCATGGCGGTCGCCCGGCTCGGCTTCGTCGAGTCGCTGGCGTTGGGCATGCTCGCGTGCATGGTGCTCGGCGTGGTGATCGAGCGGGTCGCGTACAAGCCGCTGCGCAACTCGACCCGCATCGCCGTCCTGATCACGGCGATCGGCATGTCGTTGCTGCTGGAGTACACGATGATGTTCTTCGTGGGCGCGGAGGCGAAGCAGTACCCCGCGCTGCCGGACTTCTTGAACGGCACCGTGCAGGTGGCCGGCATCACGGTCCGCAACCAGCAGCTCATCATCATCGGCATCGCGATCCTGCTGATGGCCCTCCTCCAGTTCGTGGTGCGGACGACGCGCGTCGGCAAGGCGATGCGCGCCGTCTCCCAAGACCAGGACGCCGCCCGCCTCATGGGCATCAACGTCGACAACACGATCTCGGCGACGTTCGCGATCGGGTCGGCGCTGGCCGGCGCGGCCGGCGTCCTGGTCGGCATCTACTACAACTCCATCAACCCGCTGATGGGCATCCTGCCCGGCCTGAAAGCCTTTGTCGCCGCCGTGTTCGGCGGCATCGGCCTCATCCCCGGGGCGCTCATCGGCGGGTACTTCATCGGCTTCACCGAGACGGGCGTCTCGGCGGCCGGCTATTCCATGTACAAGGACGCCGTGGTCTTCGCGATCCTCATCGTCATCCTGATCGTGAAGCCGGCGGGCCTGCTGGGGCGCGACGTCCGGGAGAAGGTGTGATGTCGAACCTCGTCCGGGGCCTCGTCACGAAGGTCGTCCCGCTGGTCGTCGTCTTCGCGGTCGTCCAGGTGCTCATCGCGACGTACGTCATCTCCGACTACCAGATCGCGACGATGGCGACGATCTGCATCAACATCGTGCTCGCGGTCAGCCTGAACCTGATCACCGGCTTCACCGGGCAGTTCTCGCTGGGCCACGCCGGGTTCATGGCGATCGGCGCATACACGGCGGGCATGGTCCTCATGCAGGAGCCGAGCATGCTCGGCTTCGTCGTCGGGCTGCTCGGCGGGGCGGCTCTGGCGGCCGTCGTCGGCGTCCTGGTCGGCCTGCCGACGCTCCGGCTGCGCGGCGACTACCTGGCGATCGCGACGCTCGGCATGGCCGAGATCATCCGGATCCTGCTGCTGAACCTGCCGTTCACGAACGGGGCGGCCGGCCTGTCGGGCATCCCGCAGTTCCTCGACTGGCCGACGATGTTCGTCCTGACCGTCGCGACGGTCTGGATCATCTCGAACTTCCTGCGCAGCTCGGCCGGGCGCGCGTGCGTCTCGGTGCGCGAGGACGAGATCGCCGCCGAGTCGATCGGCATCAACACGGTGCGCAGCAAGGTGCTCGCCTTCACCATCGGGGCGTTCTTCGGCGGGCTCGCGGGCGGCATGTACGCCTCGTACTTCTACTTCATCAAGCCCGACCTGTTCGGCTTCATGAAGTCCATCGACATCCTCGTGATCGTCGTCCTGGGCGGCCTCGGCAGCATCTCGGGCTCGATCATCGGCGCCGCGCTGCTCGCGCTGATCTCGACCGCCCTGCAGCCGTTCCCGGCGCTCCGGATGATCATCTACGCCCTCGCGCTCGTCGTGATCATGCTGTTCCGGCCCCAGGGGCTCATGGGCTCCCGCGAGGTGTCGCTCGGCGTCCTGCGCCGGTTCCGGCGCCCCGAGGTCGTGCCGGCGGCGGCGTCCGCGGCACCGGCCGTGAAGCGCGACGACGACGAGGAGGCGGTCTGAGGTGGCCGAGATCCTCTCCGTCGAGCACGTCACGCGCAACTTCGGCGGCCTGGCGGCCGTCTCGAACGTCTCCCTCAACCTGGACGCCGGCGAGCTGGTCGGCCTCATCGGGCCCAACGGCGCCGGCAAGACGACCGTGTTCAACCTGCTCACCGGCGTGTACCCGCCGAGCCACGGCGCGATCAGGTTCACCCGCGACGGCGTCAGCCGCGACATCGGGGGCGTGAAGCCCCACCGCATCTGCGCGGCCGGGGTGGCCCGGACGTTCCAGAACATCCGGCTGTTCAAAGACCTCACCGTGCTGCACAACGTCATGCTGGCGATGCAGGGCAACGAGCCGTACGGCCTGCTCAGCGCCGTGTTGCACACGCCGAAGTACCACGCGGCCGAACGGCGGATCCGCGACGAGAGCCTGCGGCTGCTCGAGCTGATGGGCCTGTCGGACAAGGTGGGCGAGCAGGCGCGCAACCTCTCCTACGGCGACCAGCGCCACCTCGAGATCGCCCGCGCGCTGGCGACGCACCCGACCCTGCTGTTGCTCGACGAGCCGGCCGCGGGCATGAACCCCGCCGAGACCTACGCGCTCACCGACCTCATCACCCGGCTGCGGGCGGACTTCGGCCTCACGGTGCTGCTCATCGAGCACGACATGAGCCTCGTGATGCGCATCTGCGAGCGCATCTACGTGCTCGACCACGGCGTCGTCATCGCCTCGGGGACGCCGGCGGAGATCCGCGCCCACCCGAAGGTCATCGAGGCCTACCTGGGGGAGGCGGCCGATGTTTGAGATCTCCGACCTGAACGTCCACTTCGGCGGCATCCACGCGCTGAAGGGCGTCTCGCTGGCCGTGGAGGACGGCGAGATCGTCACCCTCGTCGGCGCGAACGGCGCCGGCAAGACGACGACGCTGCGGACGGCGTCCGGGCTGAAGAAGCCCACGTCGGGCAAGATCGCCATCGACGGCAAGGACATCACGCGTCGGTCGGCGCAGGACCGGGTGAAGCTCGGCCTCGTCCAGGTGCCCGAGGGACGCCGCGTGTTCCCGCAGATGTCGGTGCTGGAGAACCTCGAGCTGGGTGCCTACCTGCGCCGCGACAAGGCGGGCATCGCGGCCGACCTCAAGGGGGTGTTCGAGCGGTTCCCGGTGCTGGGGGAGCGCCGCCGCCAAAGCGGGGGCACGCTCTCCGGCGGTGAGCAGCAGATGCTCGCGATGGGCCGGGCGCTCATGGGACGCCCCCGCATCCTCCTGCTGGACGAACCCTCCATGGGGCTGGCCCCGCTGCTCGTGCAGGAGATCTTCGACATCGTCCGCGATATCAACGCCCAGGGCACCACGATCCTGCTGGTCGAGCAGAACGCGAACATGGCGCTCCAGGTCGCGCACCGCGCGTACGTCATGGAGACCGGAACGATCGTGATGAGCGGCCTGACCAGCGAGTTGTCGCAAACGGACGACATCAAGAAGGCGTACCTGGGAGGCTGAGTTATGTTCGTCAAGCTGCGCATGACCGCGAACCCGTTCACGGTCGACCCCGACACCCGCGTCACCGAGGCGCAGGAGATCATGGAGTCCAAGCGGGTGCGGCACCTGCCGGTCGTCGACGGCGGCCGGGTGGTCGGCGTGATCTCCCGGGGCGACCTCGCGGCCGCCGCGCCGTCGAAGGCGACGACGCTGAGCGCGGGGGAGTCCCGGTACCTGCTGAGCAAGCTGACCGTCGCCCGCGTCATGAGCAAAGACCCGGTCACGGTGACGCCCGACGCCCTCCTCGAGGAGGCCGCGGTGCTGCTGCGCGACCACAAGATCGAGATGCTGCCCGTCGTCGACGGCGGACGCCTCGTCGGCGTCATCACCGAGAGCGCGATCCTGGACGCCTTCATCGAGATCCTGGGCTTCCGCGACCACGGAGCCCGGTTCATGATCGAGGCGCCGGATACCCCGGGCACCCTGTCGCGGCTGAGCGCGATCACCGGCAAGCACGGCGCGAACATCCTGCACGTGGCCGTGTACCGCGGCGAGGGAAACCACAGCACGGTCGTGCTGGGCGTCAACACGACGAACACGGGCCAGCTCGAGGCCGACATCGCCGCCGAGGGGTTCCGGGTGCTCTCCCGGCGCGAGAACGCCTGACGCCCGCGGGCGTCCGGACGCCTACCGCTCCCGGCGCCGCAGGTAGCGCTCGAACTCCTCGGCGATCATGTCGCCGGGCTCGGCGTCCTCGTCGTAGTTCTCCTCGAGCGAGGTGATGTACTGCTCGACGTCGGGGTCACCCGCGGCCAGGTCGTTGACGCGACCCTCCCACGCGGACGACTCCTCGGGCAGGTCGCGCACGTCGAGCGCCTCGTCCAGGATGTCTTCCACCTTGCCGAGCAGCGCGAGCGTCGCCTTCGGGTTCGGCGGGTCGGAGACGTAGTGCGGCACCGCCGCCCACAGGGACGCCACGGGCAGCCGCGCGTCGCGGCACGCCTGCGCCAGGACGCCCAGGATGCCGGTCGGGCCCTCGTACTCCGCGGAGTCCTGCGATACGGGGATCGGACGCCGGTGCGGCGAGTCGGCCAGCATCGCGCCCAGGAGGATCACGTGCTCGGGCTCGACGCTGCGGATGGCGGAGACGAGGCGTCCGCAGAACTCGCGCCAGTGGTAGTTGGGCTCGGGCCCGACGACGAGCACGAGGTGCCGCTCGCCGAGCTTGCCGAGGAACACCTCGACCGTCGGCCACCGCAGCAGCCGCTCGCCGGTCTCGGTGTTGGACACCATCGGCCGGTTCTCGGTGAAGTCGTAGAAGTCGTCGGGGTCGATCGAGAAGACAAACTCCGCCGACGTCAGTTCGACGAGGTGATCCACGACCCCGGACGCCGCCTCACCGGCGTCATTCCACCCCGTGAAGGCGGCGACCACCGCCGGATGAGTCAGGCCGCGGAGCTGGGACGTGGATGACATGTCGACCACCTTACCCAGGGACGTATCCTTACCCGGTGCGTCCAGATCTGCGTTCCGCCTTGTCCCGTCACGTCGTCGTCGCCGACGGGGGCATGGGCACGATGCTGCAGACGTTCGATCTCTCGCTGGCCGATTTCGACGACCTGGAGGGCTGCAACGAGATCCTGAACGTGACGCGTCCCGACGTCGTCAAGGCCATCCACGCCGCGTACTTCGAGGCCGGCTCCGACCTGGTGACGGCGAACACGTTCGGCGCGAACCTCGCCGCGCTCGGCGAGTACGGCATCGCCGACCGCATCGCCGAGCTGGCGGAGGCCGGCGCGCGCCTGGCGCGCGAGGCGGCCGACGAGGCGTCCACCGACGAGCGTCCGCGCTACGTGCTGGGCTCGATCGGGCCGGGGACGAAGCTGCCGAGCCTCGGGCACGTCGAGTTCTCGGCGCTGCGGGACGCCTACGCCGTCCAGGCGGGGGCGCTCATCGCCGGCGGCGTCGACGGGTTCATCATCGAGACCTGCCAGGACCTCCTGCAGGCCAAGGCGGCCGTCATCGGGGTGAAGCGCGCGCAGGCGTCCGAGGGGACGAACCTGCCCATGGTCGTCAGCGTGACCGTCGAGACGACGGGCACGATGCTGATGGGCTCCGAGATCGGCGCCGCGCTCACGGCGCTCGAGCCGCTCGGCATCGACCTCATCGGGCTCAACTGCGCGACCGGGCCCGCGGAGATGAGCGAGCACCTGCGCCACCTCGCGCGCCAGGCGCGCATCGGCCTGAGCTGCATGCCGAACGCGGGCCTGCCCGAACTGACGGCCGACGGGGCGCGCTACCCGCTGCAGCCGTCCGAGCTGGCGGACGCGCTGGACGCCTACGCGACCGAGTTCGGCCTCACGCTCGTGGGCGGCTGCTGCGGCACGACGCCCGAGCACATCCGGCAGGTCGCCGAGCGGCTGGGCGGGCGTCCGCTGGCGCCGCGGACGCCGACGCCGGTGCCGAGCGTGTCCAGCCTGTACGCCGACGTCCCGCTGCGGCAGGACACGTCGTACCTGTCGATCGGCGAGCGGACGAACGCGAACGGCTCCAAGGCGTTCCGCGAGGCGATGCTCGCGGGGGAGTGGGAGGCGTGCGTCGGCATCGCGAAGGGGCAGTCGCGCGAGGGCGCGCACCTGCTCGATCTGTGCGCCGACTACGTCGGACGCGACGGCGTGGCCGACATGCGCGAGCTGGCGTTCCGGCTCAACACGGCCGTCCCGCTGCCCGTCGTACTCGACTCGACCGAACCCGCGGTGCTGGAGGCGGGGCTCGAGAAGCTGCCCGGCCGCTGCACGATCAACTCGGTGAACTACGAGGACGGCGACGGCCCCGACTCGCGCTACGCGAAGGTCATGCCGCTGGTCGCGGAGCACGGGTGCGCGGTGGTCGCCCTGACGATCGACGAGGAGGGCCAGGCCCGCACCGCCGAGTGGAAGGTGCGCGTCGCCGAGCGGCTCATCGCCGACCTGACGGGGCGCTGGGGGCTGCGCGAGTCCGACATCATCGTGGACTGCCTGACGTTCCCGATCGGCACGGGGCAAGAGGAGACGCGGCGCGACGCGGTCGAGACCATCGAGGCGATCCGGGAGATCACGACGCGGCACCCCGACGTCCAGACGACGCTCGGCGTGAGCAACGTGAGCTTCGGCCTGAACCCGGCGGCCCGGCAGGTGCTGAACTCGGTGTTCCTGAACGAGTGCGTCGAGGCCGGCCTGAGCTCGGCGATCGTCCATCCCAGCAAGATCGTGCCCATGGCGCGCATCGACGACGAGCAGCGGCAGGTGGCGCTCGACATGGTCTACGACCGCCGGCGCGAGGGCTACGACCCGCTGGCGCGGTTCCTGGAGCTGTTCGAGGGCGTCACGACCGTCGCGGCGAAGGAGGAGCGGCTGGCCGAGCTGGCCGCCCTGCCGCTGGGCGAGCGTCTGCAGCGCCGCATCGTGGACGCCGAGGACCGCGGCCTGGCCGACGACCTCGACGAGGCCCTCGCGGCGAAGCCGGCGCTCGCGATCATCAACGACGACCTCCTCGCGGGCATGAAGACCGTGGGCGAGCTGTTCGGCTCGGGCCAGATGCAGTTGCCGTTCGTGCTGGCGTCGGCGGAGGTGATGAAGCGGGCGGTGGCCCACCTGGAGCCCCACATCGAGACGACCGACGACGGCGGCGGCAAGGGCACGATCGTGCTGGCCACCGTGAAGGGCGACGTGCACGACATCGGCAAGAACCTCGTCGACATCATCCTGACCAACAACGGCTACACCGTGGTGAACCTGGGCATCAAGCAGCCGGTCGCCTCGATCCTGGACGCGGCGGTCGAGCGGCACGCCGACGCCATCGGCATGTCGGGCCTGCTCGTGAAGTCGACCGTCGTCATGAAGGACAACCTGCTCGAGATGAACAGCCGCGGGCTCACGGCGACGCCGGTGCTGCTCGGCGGCGCCGCGCTGACCAGGGCCTACGTCGAGCAGGACCTCAACGAGCTGTTCGAGGGCGAGGTCCGCTACGCGCGCGACGCCTTCGAGGGCCTGTCGCTCATGGACGCCGTCATGGCCGTCAAGCGCGGCGAGCCGGGGGCGTCCCTGCCGGAGCCGCGGAAGCGCCGGGTGGCCGCTCGGGCGGCGTCCGGGGAGGAGCAGCCGGTCGACGAGCGGCGCTCCGACGTCGCGCGCGACGTCGACGTGCCCGCCCCGCCGTTCTGGGGCAGCCGCGTCGTCAAGGGCGTGAAGCTCGCCGACGTGGCCGCCTGGCTCGACCACCGGGCCACGTTCATGGGCCAGTGGGGGCTTCGCGGCACGAAGGAGACGCCGTACGAGGCGCTCGTCGAGTCGGAGGGGCTGCCGCGGCTGCGCATGTGGCTCGACCGCATCGCGACCGACGGGCTGGCCGAGTTCGCGGTGAGCTACGGCTACTGGCCGTGCTTCTCCGAGGGCAACGCGCTGGTGGTCTGCGACCCGGGCTCGGTGGCCTCCGGGGGGCCAGACTCCTGGACGCCGCTGCACCGGTTCACGTTCCCGCGGCAGCGGCGCGACCGGCGGCTGTGCCTGGCCGACTTCTTCCGCGACGCCGGGGAGGCCGCCCGGAAGGGTCCGGACGTCATCGCGTTCCAGCTCGTCACGATGGGGTCGCGGGTGGCGGAGGAGACCGCGCGGCTGTTCGCCGACAACTCCTACCGCGACTACCTGGAACTGCACGGGCTGTCGGTGCAGCTCACCGAGGCGCTCGCCGAGGCGTGGCACGCCCGCGTCCGGGAGGAACTGGGGCTCGTCGGGGGTGGCAGCGTCGACGAGATGATCCGCGACCAGGCCTATCGCGGGTCGCGGTACAGCTTCGGCTACCCGGCCTGCCCCGACCTGGAGGATCGCGCGAAGTTGGTCGATCTGGTGCGCCCCGAGCGAATCGGTGTCACCCTGTCGGAGGAACTGCAGCTCCATCCCGAACAATCCACCGACGCCCTCGTCGTCCATCACCCGGAAGCCAAGTACTTCAATGCACGCTGAGCCGACCCGACGGATCCGCCGACTCCGCGCCGCCGCAGCCGCCGCGGTGGCCACGCTGGCGCTGGCGTCCGGGTGCACGCCCTCCGGCCCGGGCGAGCCGACGCCGACGAGCCCGTCGGCGTCGCCCACGCCGCGCGACTTCACGGTGCTGACGACCGAGAAGCCCGGCACGTTCGACCCGGCCGCGGCCGTGTCGAGCGCCGACGCGACCGTGGCGCTCGACGTGTTCCAGCGGCTCATGGTCGTCCAAGCCGGCGGGCCTGACCTCAAGCCGGACGCCGCGACCGACTGCCTGTACACGTCGCCGACGGTGTACGAGTGCAAGCTGACCGAGGGGTTGGTGTTCTCCAACGGCAACAAGCTGACGGCGTCCGACGTGAAGTTCAGCATCGACCGCGCCTACCGGCTCGGCATCGACGGAACCTCGGTGACGCTGCTGAACTCGCTGCAGCGCGTCGAGAAGGTGGACGACCTGACCGTCCGGTTCCACCTCAAGTGGGCCGACAGCCAATTCGGGTTCGCGCTGGCGACGCCGGCGGCGTCCATCGTCGACGAGCAGACGTACGATCCCGACGCGGTCCGCGGCAACGACAAGATGCCGGTCGGGTCGGGGCCGTACGCGCTGGCCAAGTCGGACGCGGGCGGCCTGACGTTCACGCGCATCCAGGGGTACCAGGGCGCGACGACCGGCGTCATCGACCGCATCAGGCTCGCGTACGCGGCCGACAGCCCGGCCGTCGAGCAGGCGATGACCGGCAAGACGGTGGACGCGGTGTGGCGCGGCCTGGATACGGCCGCGGTCGCACGGATGGACGCCGAGGCGGCGGCGTCCCAGGATCGCCGCACGAAGGGCGGCTACGCGAAGACCGAACTGCACAACACGCGCATGCAGCGGCTGATCTGGAACCCGTCGTCGTCCAACAGGGCGCGCGCCGACCTGCGCGTCGTGGTGTCGCAGGCGCTGCAGGCCGACCGGACGCTGACGTCCCTCGTCCCGCCGGCCTCGACGGAGTCGGTGGCGTCCTTCCCCGCCGGCGGGCGTCCGACGATCAAGCAGCCGAGCGGCGAGCGCGTGAAGCTCACGCTCACCTACGACTCGCACGTGCCCGACGAAGGGGATCTGGCGCGGCTGCTGCGCGACCGGCTCGAGGAGCGCGGCGGGCTGAGCGTGCTGCTGAAGCCCGACAGCGGGGGCACCGACCTGGTCCTCACCGACAAGCCGGCCTGGGTGAACATCCCCTTCGGCTGGCTGCAGCCGTACCTGGACGCCCCGCTGCCCGGCTCGAAGGCCAAGCTGGCGCACCTCGACCAGAGCGCGCGGGAGACCTCGGACGCGAACGCGCGCGAGGCGCTGCTGGGGGAGATCCAGCAGCAGGCCGCGGCCGACCTGACCGTGCTGCCCATGTCGCTCGGCCCCCAGACGCTCTACCTGTCCCAGACGACGAGCGTCGCGGGCGACCCCTTCGGGCCGGCGTGGCAGCTCGGGCTGTGGAGTTTCCGGCGCGCCTGAGCCCCTAGGATGGCCGGATGACCGAGAACCAGCCACCCGCCGCCGGCCCGGGCCCGACGGGCGTCGTCACCGGTCCGCTGCGCCCCGGGGAGCGGGTCACGCTGACCGACGGGAAGGGGCGGCGGCACTCGGTCGTGCTGCGCGAGGGCGGCACGTTCCACACCACGAAGGGCGGCATCAGCCACGACGAGCTGATCGGCGGCCCCGAGGGCAACGTCGTGAAGTCGGTCGGCGGCATGGAGTACCTGGTGTTTCGCCCCGTCATGCACGAGTTCACCGTCGGCATGCCGCGCGGCGCGGCCGTCATCTACCCGAAGGACGCCGCCGAGATCCTCATGTGGGCCGACGTCTTTCCCGGCGCCCGGGTGCTGGAGGCCGGCGTCGGCTCGGGCGCGCTCAGCATCGCCCTGCTGCGCGCCGTCGGGGCGTCGGGCGCGGTCTACAGCTACGAGCGGCGCGCCGAGTTCGCCGACGTGGCTCGCAGCAACGTCGACCGCTTCTTCGGCGAGCCGCACCCCGCCTGGCACCTGCGCGTCGGCGATCTGGTCGAGGCGCGCGGGCCCGAGCAGATCGACCGGGCCGTCCTCGACATGCTGGCCCCCTGGGAGTGCGTGGATTCGGTCGGGGAGGTGCTCGTCGCGGGCGGCTTCCTGTGCTGCTACGTCGCGACGACCACCCAGCTCGGACGCACCATGGACACGCTCCGCGCCCACGGCGGCTTCACCGAGCCGGTCGCCCGCGAGTTCACGTCGCGCGACTGGCACGCCGAGGGGCTCGCGATCCGGCCCGGGCACGCGACGTCGGGGCACACCGGGTTCCTGATGTTCTCCCGCCGGCTCGCGCCCGGCGTCCAGGCGCCCCGGCGGCGGAGGCGTCCGGCGCCCGGCGCCTACGGCCCTGACTACACCGGCCCGCGTCCGCGGGATCTGGCGGCACCGGAGGCGTTTTCGTGAGCGAGGCGCGCCGCGACGACGGCCGCCGCGTCGAGATGCTCGAGCGGCGCCTCGCCGAGGCGCGCTCCGACGCCCGCGCGCTCGCCCAGGTCAACGACAAGCTCAACCAGACGCTGCGGGACGCGCGCGAGTCCCTGCTCGCGCTCCGCGAGCAGTTGGACGCCCTGGCCGCCCCGCCGAGCCAGTTCGGCCTGGTCACGGGGCTGCCCGAGGCCGGCCTCGCCGACGTAGCCGTCGGGGGGCGCGCGCTGCGGGTGAAGGTGAGCCCCGAACTCGTCGCGGTGGAGAGCCTGCAGGTGGGGGCGTCCGTGCTGCTCAACGAGGCGATGACCGTCGTCGGGCTGGCGGAGGCGGCGGCAGCCGGCGAGATCGTGCGCGTGCGCGAACCGCTGGGCGACGACCGGGTGCTCGCGGCGACGGCGTCCGAGGAGGAGATCGTGCTGCGGCTGGCCGCGCCGCTGGTCGGCGCTCCGCTCGACCCCGGCGAGTCGCTGCTGGCCGACCGCCGCGCGTTCGTCGCGTGGGCGCGGGTGCCGCGCAGCGACGTCGAGGAATTGACGCTCGACGAGGTGCCCGACGTCACCTACGCCGACATCGGGGGCCTGGGCCGCCAGATCGACGAGATCCGCGACGCGGTGGAGCTGCCGTTCCTGCATCGGGACCTGTTCGAGACGTTCCGGCTGGCCGCGCCCAAGGGCGTCCTGCTGTACGGGCCGCCCGGCTGCGGCAAGACGATGATCGCGAAGGCGGTGGCCAGCGCGGCGGGGTCGCACTTCCTCAACATCAAGGGCCCCGAGCTGCTGAACAAGTACGTCGGGGAGACGGAGCGCCAGATCCGCGTGATCTTCGGGCGGGCGCGCGAGCTGGCCGACGAGGGGCGTCCGGTCGTCGTGTTCTTCGACGAGATGGACTCCCTCTTCCGCACCCGCGGCTCGGGCGTGAGCTCCGACGTCGAGTCGACCATCGTGCCGCAGCTGCTCAGCGAGCTCGACGGCGTCGAGGGGCTGCATCACGTGATCGTGATCGGGGCGACGAACCGCGAGGACCTCATCGACCCGGCCATCCTCCGGCCCGGCCGACTCGACGTGAAGATCAAGCTCGACCGCCCGGACGCCGCCGGCGCCCGCGAGATCCTTGCCAAGCACCTGACCGACGACGTCCCGCTGAACCCGGCGACGGGGCTGGACGACCTGCTCGACGCCGGCGTCGAGGCGCTGTACCGCCGCGACGAGGGGAACCGGTTCGTCGAGGTCACCTACGCCTCGGGGGCGAAGGAGGTGCTCTACGTCGCCGACTTCGTGTCGGGCGCGATGCTCGCGAACATCGCCGGAAGGGCCAAGAAGGCCGCGATCAAGGAGGTGCTCGCCGGGGGCGAACAGGGCATCCGCCTCCACCATCTGCTGGACGCCTGCCGTGCCGAGGTCTCCGAGAACGAGGAACTGCCGAACACCACGAACCCCGACGACTGGGCCCGCGTCTCTGGACGCCGCGGCGAGCGCATCGCGTTCCTCCGCACCCTGCACCACGCCCGCGCCCTGGAGGCTTGAGACGGGGCTGCCCCGCCCTGCCGCGCTGCCCCGCCCCGCGTCCCCTGCCGCCCCGCGACCTCGGTGCCCGGCCCGCGCTGCCCGCCTCGACCCCTCCGTGCCGCCCCGCCCGCAAACGAATGCGCACGGGATCCGGCCCGGCCAGTGAGAACGGCGTCATGGCCGATCCATCGCGCACAGCTTCGCATCCCGAGCTGCCAGCACCTGACGGACCGCCGCCACGAACTCCTCCGGGCGGTTCAAGACGGCCTCTGCGGCGAACCTGACCACGCTCCACCCGGCGGCGGCCAACAAGACGTCGCGCCGACGGTCCCGCAGGAACGCCGACCGCTCGCCGTGATGACGCCAGCCGTCGATCTCGAGGCCGAGGCGGCGGGCGATGAACGCGATGTCGAGAAAGGCGTCCTCCTCCCGCCCCAGACTCACGCAGTAGTTCGCTCGCCACCCCCGCACTCCACCCTGACGGAGGGCCTGGTGCGCGGCGCGCTCGGCCGCCGACCACGGCTCGGATCGGGAGTCGGACAGCAACCGTCCGACCCGCTGGTGCCCCGGCCTGTTGCGCGTGAGTGCGTAGGCGTCCTCCAGCGAGGCCAGCGACACGCGGCGCCGCAGGCCGTCATCGATGGCCGCAGCCCCCTCGGACGCCACGAGCTCGAGCACCGTCAGCGCCTTGCTCGAACAACGAACGCCCTGGCACTGGCGGGTCAGCGAACGCGGTGTGGCGCGACGATCGAGGGCGTAGCCGGGCCGCGACCGCAGGTGCGTGCCCCCGGCCTCGACGTCGGGAGGCTCATCACGCCAGCCCATCAGGAAGGCCGCCGTCGTGCCGCAGAACACCGCGCGCGGGTCCGCCAACGCGAGCGCCGCGACCCGCACCGAGAACTCGCGCTCGCGGGCGGCGTCCACGTACACCCCGCGGAAGGGCGCCACGATCTCCCCGGACGCCCGCGCGCGGCTGAGCAGCGAGGCGAGTTCGGGGTGGGCGGAGCGGCGGACGGCTCCGGAGGCGAACGGGACGGCGAGACGAGGATGCACACCACCACCAGTAGGGATGGGAGCCCGCGTCGCGTCACGAGTAGGGAAATGCGCAGGGCAGCATGCAAAGGGGTGCGCGATCGATCGACCATAACGCCGTTCCCGCTGGATCTCTCGATGACCAGAGAGCATTCGTTCGCGGCGGGGCCGAGGGCCGGGGCCGGGGGAGAGGCGTCGGGGCGCCATGCCGGGGAGGGCCAGTCGGCGGGGCCAGAGCCGAGAATCGGCGGACGGCAACCCACCGCAACCTGTCGTTGAAACCGTAAGAACATCTATGGTGGGCCGGACGACCTGTTCGACGAACCCACCCGCCTGCGGCCGCCTCAACCACTCGCTCTCGCAACACAAGGAGTTCCCCGGTGCCTGAAGCCGCCACCTTCCGCCTCGACGCCGACGGGCGTCGCACGTTCGCGGGCCTGATCATCGGCATGTTCGTCGCGGCGATCAGCCAGACGATCGTCGGCACGGCGATGCCGCGGATCGTCGCCGAGCTGGGCGGCATGGACCACTACAGCTGGGTCGCGACGGCCGCGATGTTGGCGTCCGCGATCGTGACGCCGATCGTCGGCAAGCTCTCTGACCTGTACGGACGCCGCTCGTTCTACCTCGGCGGCCTCGTCGTCTTCATGATGGGGTCGATCGTGAGCGGCCTGTCGGTCAGCTTCGGCATGCTCATCGCGGGCCGGACGATCCAGGGCATCGGGATGGGCACGCTGATGCCCTTGTCGCAGACGATCATCGGTGACCTCGTCCCGCCGCGCCAGCGCGGCAAGTACCAGGGCTACATGGGCGCGGTGTTCGGCGTCTGCACGATCGCCGGGCCGATCGCGGGCGGCGTCATCACGGACGCCCTCGGCTGGCGCTGGCTGTTCTTCGTCGCGCTGCCGTTCGGCATCGCCGCGACGCTGGCGATCTCGCGGTTCATGAAGCTGCCCTTCGAGCCGCGGCACGCGCGCATCGACTACGCGGGTATGGCGACGCTCTCGGTGGCGCTGGTCTGCATCCTGATCGCGGCGTCCTTCGGCGGCACCAGCTACGACTGGAACCACCCGCTCATCATCGCCCTGTTCGTCGTCGGCGCGGTCTTCGCGGTCGTCTTCGTGCTCGTCGAGACGCGCGCCGAGGAGCCGGTGATCCCGCTGCGGCTCTTCCGCAACCCGGTGTTCACGCTGTGCCTGCTGTCGGCGTTCATCCTGGCCACGCTCATGTTCGGCGCGATCATCTACCTCCCGGTCTTCGCGCAGGGCGTGCTCGGGGTCGGCGCGACGGAGTCGGGCCTCATCGTCATGCCGCTCATGGTCGGGCAGATCCTCACGGGCATGGGGGCCGGCTGGCTCATCGCCAAGACCGGCCGCTACAAGGAGATGATGCTGCTCGGCGTGGTCGCGGTCGGGGTCGGCATCATGCTGCTCACCCAGCTCACCTGGCGTTCGCACCCGCTCGACGTCGTCGTCGCACTGGCGGTCTTCGGCGTCGGCCTCGGGACGATCCTGCAGCAGTACACGCTGCTCGTGCAGAACGCGGTCGCCCGCCGCGACCTCGGCGTCGGGACGGCGGCCACCCAGTTCTTCCGCAACGTCGGCTCCACCGTCGGCGTGGCCGTCTGGGGGGCGGTGATGACGTCGGGGCTCGGCGCCGCCATCGCGTCCCATCTGCCCGCCGGCGTCGACCCCGGACGCCTCGGCCACATGAGCGCCGGCTCGGTTCTCGACCCGGCGACCCTCCAGGGGCTCGACCCGGCTGTCGAGGCGGCCGTCCGGCAGGGGCTGGCGGACCAACTCCACACGGTCTTCACCTGGTGGCTGCCGCTGGTCGGCGTCCTGTTCCTGTCGACGCTGTTCATCAAGGAGGTCCCGCTGCGCGAGACCGTGCACACCCCCGACGAGGGGCGTCGCGAGTTCCTCGACACGATGTCGAGCAGCTCGGTGTCCGCCGCGATGCTCGTCGACCCGCTGAGCGAGGGCCGCGCCACCCGGACGCAGGAGCGCATGCTCGGGCTGCAGTACGACGTCCTGGCGGTCCGGGCGCACTCCGACGACCTGCCGCTGCTCAGGCGGGCGGTCGCCGACGTCGGCGGTGGGGACTTCGACCGGGGCCTGCGCCTGCTCGAGCACACGGCCGACCTGCTGCGCTCCGACGACGCCCACGTGCGGGCCTCCGCGGAGCCCTACGCGGCCGAGATCGCCGAGCGCGCGAAGGCGAAAGGCGGCGTCCTGAGCCCGGCGGTCCGCGCCGACCTGGCGACGGCCGCGGCGTCCGTCGGGCGCGACCGCGTTCTGCAGGGGCCGGAGCCGACCGTCCGCGAGCGGTTCGAAGCCGTCGATATCGGACGCCTCACCCAGGCCAGCTCCGCGCTGGTCGCGGCGCTGCTGGTCGACCTGACGCGGCAGAGCGAGGCCACCGCACCCGACGCGGGCGAGCCCGCGCCGGAGACCGGCGCTACGCGGACGCCGTCAGCGTCCGAATGAACGCGAGCGTCTCGGGCCAGTCGCTCACCGGGTGGCTCTGGACGCCGAGGCTCAGCACCGGGTAGTCGTTGCCGCCCGGCTGCAGCCGGTCGCCGACGAACATGATGGTGGCGGGGTCGACGCCGAGGAACAGGCAGAGTTGGTTGATGCCGTACGCCTTGTCGATGCCGCGTTCGGTGATGTCGACCGACGTCGATCCGCCCGAGTGGACATCGAGGTCGGGCAGCCGCGGCTGCACGCGGGCGCGGAGGGACTCGCGCTTGCTGCCGTCGGGATCCCACGCCTTCTTGGCGTCCACGGGCGCCTGCTGGCCGAGCGCGGAGAACGTCACCTGCGACTCGCGATCTTCGATGCGGGGCCCCCAGGTCTTCTCCTCCCACAGGCCGAGCGCCCGCGCCTCCTCTTCGAGGGCGACCTTGCAGGCGTCCACCTGCTCGGGTGACAGCACGTGCGAGTACTGCAGCCGCCACTCGCCGCCGCGGTACTGGTAGTACTTCGTGCCGTTCGTCGGCATGAGATGCAGCCTGGTCAGCGCGTCATTCTCCGGAAGCCGGGTGAGCACCTGCGTCTCGAACTGGTGGTAGTTGCCCCCCGAGATGATGCACACGGGGTGGACGGCGAGCAGCTCCATCAGGGCGACGCTCATCTCCTCCGGGAGGGGAGACTTCGACGGCGCGAGCGTGTCGTCGAGATCGAACGCGACGAGGGCGATGGGTGCGGACATGGAGCCTCCTGCGGGTGCTGATCGAATGCACCCTAGTGGATGGAGCGGCGCCTCAGCACCAGCGCGGCGATCCCGCGCCAGCCGAACATCACGACGGCCAAGAAGGCGCCGGCCACCAGCACGAAGGACAGTTGGACGCCGTCGCCCAGCACCGTCCGGATCACCATGCCCCACACCAGCGTCATCACCCAGATCGTGAGCCCTTGCAGCCACAGTGACCCGCTGAACCGCCGCATCAGGATCAGGATCCACCCCATGAGCGCCCCCGCCAGGAAGGGGGCGGCGGTGCGGGCCGCGCCGGCGGCGTCCAGGGCTTCCTGGTGGCTGGCGCGGCCGATCAGGGCGAACACGACGACGCACAGCAGGTCGAGCAGGACGGAGAGAATCAGCGGCATACGCCCTAGCCTAGGGGAGTGCTGATCGGAGCCGAGACGGAGTACGGCATCGCCGCGCCGGGGCGTCCGGACGCCGACCCGGTCGCGTTGTCCGAGGCGGTCGTCGAGCACGTGCCGGGGGCCGCGACACCGGTGTACGAGGGCATCCACAGCCGGGTGCTCGGCAACGGGGCCCGCCTCTACGTCGACCACGGGCACCCCGAGTACGCGACCCCCGAGACGACGTCGGCGTCCGGGGCGCTGGTCGCCGAGTTGGCGGGCGACCGGCTCGTCGCGGCGGCCGCGGCGAGGGCGTCCGAGGAGCTGGGGACGCGGATCGCGGTGTTCAAGAACAACACCGACGGCAAGGGGGCCAGCTACGGCTACCACGAGAACGTGCTGCTGCGACGCTCGACGCCGTGGGAGCGGGTGGTCGACCGGCTGCCCGCGTTCTTGGCGACGCGGGTGCTGTTCACCGGTGCCGGACGCCTCGGGCTCGGGCCGACGGGGGAGCGCCCCGGGTTTCAACTCAGCCAGCGCGCCGACTTCTTCGAGCGGCTGGCGGGGCTCGACACGACACGGAACCGCGGCCTCATCAACACCCGCGACGAGCCCCACGCGAGGCCGTCGAGGTATCGGCGCCTGCACGTGATCCCCGGGGACGCCAACCGCAACCCCTACGCCACCTGGCTGCGGCTCGGCACGCTCGGGCTGGTGCTGGCCGCCCTCGACGACGACGCACTGCCCGCGATCGACGTTCCCGCGGGGACGTCCCCGGTCGGGGCGTCCGGCCTCCCGGACGCCGTCGCCCTGTTCCGCGCCACCAGCCGGGACGTCGGCGTCTCTCGGGTCGCCCTCGGCATCCAGCGCCGCTACCTGGACGCCTGCGCGGCCCACGCGCCCGCGGCCGGGGTGCCGGAGGCGTCCGCGGTGTTGGCGGCGTGGGCCGGCGTCCTGGACGACCTCGAGCGCGACCCCGCCTCGGCGGCCGACCGGGTCGACTGGGTGGCCAAGCTCGGCCTGCTCGAGCGGCTGCGGGCCCGCGACGGCCTCGATTGGGACGCCCCCCGCCTCGCCCAGCTCGACCTCGCCTGGGCCGAGCTCGACCCGGCGCGCAGCCCGTTCGCGGCCCTGGAGCGCTCCGGCCGCCTGCGGACGCCCCCGGTGCCGGGGGCGTCCACCCGGGCTGAGCTGGGGCGGGCGGTCGAACGGGCGATGGCCGGGCCGCCGCGCGACACGCGGGCGTTCACTCGGGGCCTGCTCGTCGCGCGCCACCCGGACGCCGTCGTGGCCCTCACCTGGGACTCGGCGCTGGTCCGCGACCGCGACGGCGTCCTGCACACGCTGCGGATGTCGGACCCGACGTCGTGGTCCGCCGCCGACGTCGACCCCACGTGGCCGCTGGCGCGCATCGTCCCGGGGCCCGATTTGACCTGAGCGGTCCCAGGGGCTCGAGAATTCCGGTTTGCCGAGCGTGCCTCGCACCGAGGGACGTCTACACGCCTTGGGCAGGAGCTACCCGTAGATTGCACTACATGGTGGAGTGGAACGGAGGCCCCACACGGCCGGCACGTGAGTACCCAACCGAAGAGCGCGAG
>NZ_JBDHZL010000007.1:0-59591 GCF_039811905.1 Nigerium sp.
GCTAGTCGAGGTGTCCGGTGTGGGGCCGTTCCGGCGCGGCCCGCGGAACCGGATCCGGTCGGCCTTCTCGACGAAGCGCTGCTGCGTCCGCGCGGTCGCGAGGATCACGCGGTCGTCGCGGGGCGGCAGCAGGATGCGGTCGGCGGCGTCCAGGCCCGCCTGCAGCTCGCGGACGCGCTCGAGCTCGGCGTCCACCCGCGCGCCGAAGAGAAGAGCCAGGTTCACGATCCACACGCCGAGCAGCAGGACGATCACGGACCCGATGACGCCGTAGTACGCGTTGAAGCGCCCGAATCGGTTCACCCACTCGGAGAACGCGACGACGGCCCCCGCCATCACGGCGAGGGCGAGCACCGAGCCCACCGTGATCCAGCGGAAGTGCGGCTGCCGCACGTTCGGCGTCGCATAGTACATGAGCGACGTGAACACGATCGCCGCGATGCCCAGGATCGGCCACTTGATCCAGCGCCAGAGCTCCTGGGTCTCCGCGCCGAGGCCGACGGCGTCCCCGACTACGCGGGCGATGTCGCCCGAGAGCAGCACCGTGAGCATGGCCAGCGCCGCGAAGACGAGCGTGATGACCGTCAGCAGCAGGTTGTACGGGATGATCTTCCACAGCGGGCGTCCCTCGGCGACGCCGTAGATCTTGTTCATCGCCCGGCCGAACCCGGCCACGTACCCGCCCGCCGACCAGACCGCGATCGCCAGCGAGAACGCGAGCACCCAGCCGGCGCCCGCGGTCGTCGCCAGGTTGCGGATCGGGTCGCCGACGAGCTCGACGACGGACGCCGGGGCGTGCGCGCCGAGGAAGTTCACGATCCAGTTCGTGGCGGCCCGGCCTTGCCCGACGACGCCCAAGGCCGACACCATCGCGAGCAGCCCGGGGAACAACGACAGGATCGCCGAATAGGTGAGGGCGCCCGCGGCGTCGATGTCGACGTCGGTGAGCATCGACCACCAGGCCCGCCGGAACACGTAGCGCCACGACCGGCCTCGGATCTCGACGACCCGCTGCGGCTTGCGCGGATCGTCGGGCTCGGGGGCCTCGTCGGCGTTGGCGATGGTGGCCGCCTGCTCGTCGTCGACCGGGACGGTCTCGTCGCCGACCCAGACCGTGTGCTCGCCGCTCGGGGGCGCGTCGTTCTCCGGGATGTTCCCGGCCTGGCTAGGGCGCTCGTCCGCGCTCATCCGCACCTCCGCGGGTGGGTGGTCCTGAGGCGCATGCTACTTGCTTCGGCGCCCGGCGAGGGTGAATCGCAGGTACGCGGCCGACCCGAGCCAGACCAGCACGAGCCCCGCCCAGTACGACGGCGTCACGCGCTGCCCGAAGACCGTGATGCCCAGCAGGAACTGGCACGTCGGCGCGATGTACTGCAGCATGCCCACGATGCCGAGCGGCAGCCGCCGGGCGGCGACGGCGAACAGCCACAGCGGCGTCGCGGTGAGGACGCCGGAGAGCGCGAGCAGCCAGGGCGACGCGGGCGTCGCCGTGAAATGGGACGCCCCGGTGGCCGCCAGGACGCCGAGGTAGCCGGCCGCGGCCGGCGCGAGCACGAGCGACTCGGCGAAGAGGCCCTCCAGCGCCGGCAGCGTGAGCCGCTTCTTGACGGCCCCGTACAGGCCGAAGCTGAAGGCGAGCACCAGCGAGATCCACAGCGTCCGCCAGTTGCCGGCCGCGATGACGACGACGCCGGCCAGGGCGAGGAGCCCGCCGACGAGGGCGCCGCGTCCGACTCGTTCGCCGAACAGCAGGACGCCCAGCGCCACGTTCACCAGCGGGTTGATGAAGTACCCGAGGGACGCCTCCACCACGTAGCCGGATAGCACCGCGACGATGTAGGTCAGCCAGTTGATCGCGACGAAGACCGCGGCGGCGACCAGGGCGAGCCCGCGGCGTCCGGCGAAGGCGGCGCGCAGCCAGCCCCACGGGTGGCGTAGCGCCAGCAGCAGGACGGTGACGAACACCAGGCTCCACACGATGCGGTGGGCCAGGATCTCCAGCGGCAGCGCCGGGCGCAGCATCGCGAAGAACACCGGGAACACGCCCCACAGCAGGTACGCGACCGCCCCCGCGAGGAGCCCGGCGCCCTGCTCGGGATGGGCGGGCTCGGGCTGGGGCGGCATGGGGCCCACTCAATCACAACCGCGCGGGCCGTCCCGAACCGCCCGGACGGCCGCGAACCGCGTGGGCAGGCGTCCGGCCGCTAGGCTCGCGGTGTGCTGCTCAGTGACCGCGACATCCGCGCCGCCCTGGACGCCGGCCGCATCGCCCTCGACCCGTTCGACCCCGCGCTGGTGCAGCCGTCGAGCGTGGACGTCCGGCTGGACCGGTTCTTCCGGCTGTTCGACAACCACAAGTACCCCCACATCGACCCGGCGGAGGAGCAGCCGGAGCTCACGCGCCTCGTCGAGGTGGACGCCGACGACGCCTTCGTGCTGCACCCGGGCGAGTTCGTGCTCGCCAGCACCGTGGAGCAGGTGACGCTCGGCACCGACATCGCGGCGCGCGTCGAGGGCAAGTCGTCGCTGGGACGCCTCGGGCTGCTCACCCACGCCACCGCCGGCTTCGTCGACCCGGGGTTCACCGGGCACGTGACGTTGGAGCTCTCGAACGTCGCGACGCTGCCCATCAAGCTGTGGCCGGGCATGAAGATCGGGCAGCTCTGCTTCTTCCAGTTGTCCTCGCCGGCCGAGTTCCCCTACGGGTCGGGCGAGCGAGGCTCCCACTACCAGGGGCAGCGGGGGCCCACGGCGTCCCGGAGCTTCGAGAACTTCCGCCGCGGCGTGTGAGCCGCGCTCAGGCCGCCAGCGCGCGGGCGCCCGCGAGGCCGCGGAGGAACATCTCCTGGATGCGGCGGAACTGCTCGCCGGCGTCGGTCAGCAGGGGCGTGCCGGAGATCTCCAGGGTCACGAACCCGTGGACGGACGACCACAGGGCCAGGCACAGGTCGTCGAGATCGATGTCGGAGCGCAGGAGCCCGTCGCGCTGAAGCGCCTCGGCGACCGCGGCGAGCGAGCGCGGACGCCGCGTCGCGGCCGCGTCGGCGCCGCCCTCGTCGTCGCAGGCCTCGGGGGAGCCGCCCTCCGGAAGCACCTCGGACCGCGCGCCCGTCATCGCGGCGCCGAACATCACCTGATACAGCGCCGGGTGGGCGAGGGCCCAGTCGCGGTACGCCTCCCCGAGCACGAAGAGCGTCTCCATCGTGGGGTGGTCGGTGACCACCGCGTGCTGTGCCGCCTCGAAGCTCGCGTACGCCGACTCGATGACGGCGGCGATGAGCTGGGGCTTGCCCCCGAAGATGGAGTAGATCGCGTTGGTCGACGTGCCCTGGGACGCGGCGAGCTCGCGCAGCGACAACTCCTGTGGCCCCTGCGAGGCCAGCCGCACGGCGGCGGTGTCGACGAGGCGGTCGCGGAGGTCATCCGGATAGACTTTGGGTCTGGGCACGGGCGCGACTGTAGCCGACCTCCGCGACAGAGCGAACTTTGGGTGTCGCGGTTGCCTTCACATTCACTCGCCCCGCGGCGGCCGGTGAACAAGCGTGCAAGGAGAGGCTTTCGGGATGGTGGATTTTCGGCGCCGACGCGCGGGCGGAGGCGTCCTGCTCGGGGCGCTTCTCCTGGCGACCGGCTGCACCCCGGCGGCGCCGCTCACCCCGAGCGCGAGCCCGACGGCCTCGCCCACCGCGGCGTCGGCGACGCCGGCGGCTCCGCTGGACGTCCGGTCGGCGGAGGAGGCTGCCTTCTCGATTCCGTCCGGACGCATCTGGTGCGTCGTGACCGCCACGGACGCCTCCTGCCTCATCCCCCGCGGCTACACCGGGCCGGCGCCGAAGCTGTCCGAGCCGTGCCCATCGTGGGAGTCGGAGGGGGATCTTCGCCCCAACACCCTGACGCTGACCGCGTCGGCGAAGCCGGCGTGGGTCTGCATGGACGACCAGGTCGCCCGCCCCATGAAAGACGACCCCGCGAGCGGGTGGCAGCGCGGCTACGGCACGTGGGGGCGCGTCGACGGCCAACTCGTCGCCGTCCTCCCCTCGGGCAAGACCCTCAAACACGGGGCGTTCACCTGCACCAACGAGGGCCCGGCGGTCCGGTGCGCCCACGCGGATTCGGGCCACGCGTTCACGCTGTCCCCGGGCGCGGCGACCTTGACGTAGCCGCCCGGCGGGCGGCCCGAGAATCGCGGACGCCGGCGGCGTCCTCAGGCGGTCAGCAGCGCGGACGCGTGAACCGGCTCGGCGAGCGTCTCCCGGAGGGCGTGCTCCCCACAGCGGCGCAGGCCCGGCTCGTCGGACTCCAGGGCGAAGATCAGGCCGAGGTGGATGGCCCACGCGCGGGCGCGATCCCAGGTGGCGGTGTCGAAGCGGCCGTACAGGTTCGTCCGGTCGACGAACACCCGCCGGGCGGGCGCATCGAACGTCAGCCAGGCCGTGGCGAGGTCGCACGCCGGGTCACCGGCGGTCAGGTCGCCCCAGTCGATGACGCCCGCGAGACGTCCGTCGTCGTCGAGGATCATGTTGTACGGGTGCGGGTCACCGTGCAGCCAGACGTCGGGGGAGTCCCACTCGGGGGCGTGCCGCCAGGCGTCCCAGCGCTCGGTGAGCGCGGCACGCGGGCCGTCCTCGAGGCGCGTGAGGCGCTCGCGGACGCGCTGGTCGAGCTCGGGCCGGTCGATCGACATGCCCCGCACCGGGTTCTCGGGGGCGCCGAGCGGCGCGGGCGTGTGCAGCGAGGAGAAGAAGTCGGCGAGCGGTTCGGCGGCCTCGGCGCGCTGCTCGACGGGCAGTTCGCCCGCCGGCGTCCCCGGGACGAACGCCACGATCGCCCACGGCCACGGGTACCCCTGCCCGGGGGCGCCCTCGAAGGCCGGCACCGGCGTCGCGCCCCACAGGTGCGGCGCGATGGTCGGCAGCCAGCGAAGCTCGTTGCGGATCAGGTCGACGGCCAGGCGGCGCCGCGGCATCCGGATCAGCAGCGAATCCCCTAGCCGGAAGTGCACATTGTCCCACCCGCCGCGAAACGGCGTCAGGGGCAGGTCCGCCAGACCAGGCGACTGGGCGCGCAGCAGCGCGCGCACCAGGTCGAGGTCGATGGGGAGATCTGCAGGAGGCGTGGGCACCCATCTATTGCAACCCCGAGGTCACGATTCGGCCAAAAGCGTTGCCCCGGGTTGCCGGTGACACGCGTGTCGCGGTTGACTGCGCGCGATCAGCGGGGCGGTGGGCCAGAATGGCCGGGTGAGCGGCCCCGACGATCTCCCCCCGGACGCCGGCGAGGTCGTCCTGGGCGACAACCTCGACGTGCTGGCGGGCTTCCCGGACGGCTCGTTTCAGCTCGTCTACATCGACCCGCCGTTCAACACGGGGGCGCGCCGGACGCGCCGCGCGATGAGCGTCCGCGCCGACCCCGACGGCGACCGCACGGGCTTCGCCGGGCGCCGCTACCGCACCGAGCCCGGCGAGACCCGCGCCTACGCCGACACGTTCGCCGACTATCGCTCGTTCATCGAGCCCCGCCTGCGCGAGGCGCGCCGGCTGCTCACCGCGTCCGGGACGCTCTACGTCCACATCGACCAGCGCGAGTCGCACTACTGCAAGGTGCTGCTCGACGAGATCTTCGGCCGGGACGCCTTCCTCAACGAGATCATCTGGGCCTACGACTTCGGCGGACGCGCCCGCGACCGCTGGCCGGCCAAGCACGACACGATCCTGGTGTACGTCAGGACGCCCGGCGCCCACTTCTTCGACCAGGACGCGATCGACCGCATCCCGTACCTCGCGCCCGGCCTCGTCGGCCCCGAGAAGGCGGCCCGCGGCAAGCTGCCCACCGACGTCTGGTGGCAGACGATCGTCGGCACGAACAGCCGCGAGAAGACCGGCTACCCGACGCAGAAACCCGAGGCGATCCTGCGGCGGATCGTGCAGGCGTCCAGCCGGCCGGGGGACCGCGTCCTCGACTTCTTCGCCGGCTCCGGCACGACGGGCGCCGTCGCGCGGGCGCTCGGGCGCAGGTTCGTCCTCGTGGACGACAACCCGGACGCCGTCGCGGTCATCAGGCGACGCCTCGGCGAGGACGGCGTGGCCTACCTGCCATGATGGGCAGCATGGCGACACGCTCCGACGAACTCTCCGAGGCGCTCGGCGGGCAGAGGCTGTTCGTCGAGGTGCCCGACGCCCTGGCGGACTGGATCCCCGCGTGCGAGGTCGTCGTCCAGGAGCGCCTCGCCGCGTTCGCGCTCGGCGCCGCGCGCCTGGAGGATCTGCCCACCGCGCTGGCCTTCTTCGGACGCCGTGCCCGCGTCGGCGTCCACGGAGCGTCGACCCCCCAGCAGGTCGCGGACGCCTTCGGCGCCGGCGCCCACTTCGTCACGTCCCCGGTGTGCACGCCCGACCTGCTGGACGCCGCGGGCGGGCGTCCGCTCGTCGTGGGCGCCCTCACGCCCACCGAGGTGGCGATCGCGGCCGGACAGGGGGCGATGGCCGTGCAGATCATCCCAGCCGACGTGATGTCCACCGCCTACTCGCGCGCGCTGCTGCCCCTGTGCCCCGACGTCCCGATCGTCGCGACCGGGCGTCTCGAGCGCTTCCAGGCCGAGATGTGGCTGGACGCGGGGGCGGCCGCCGTCGGGCTCGTCGAGACCGCCGTCAAGGCTGAGACTTCTCAGGGGATTTTCCCAGATGTTCAGGATCTCGACGAGGCCAGGCGCCGCTGCCAAGCGTATGCAGATCTGGCGATGCTCAACTAATCAATTTGTTACCTGAGAGATTCTTAGTTAGATTGGTCCGCGGACCGCATCACCACACTCGCTGGAGAATCCCTCATGAACGACGCCCTCGACCCTCAGGCTGCCGAAAACGTGGCCCCCGACCACGAAGACGCGCAGGCCGCCGGGGTGGCCCCGAAGCGCTCGAAGCTCCGCTCCATCATCGCGCCGGTCGCGGTCGCGCTCGCCCTGACGGGCGGCGCGGGGGCGTTCCTCGTCGTGCCGCAGGGCACGCAGAACCTGGACGCCGTCGCCCCCGTCGAGCAGCGCGCGGCCAGCCTCTCCCGCGACGTCGAGCGGACGCCGCTGCCCGCCGCCTCGAAGCCCGCCACGTCCGTTAGCCCGGCCGTCGTCGCCGACTGGTCGAAGGCGTCCGTGAAGGTGTCGCCGAAGCCCAAGCCCACTGCGGAGGCCACCGCCGTCGCCAAGAAGTCCGCGCCGGCCAAGCAGGCGGCGTCCACGAAGAAGGCCACGGCCAAGAAGGCCACGGCGAAGAAGGCCGCCACGAAGACCTCCGCGAAGAAGGCCGCCACGACGAAGGCGGCCGTCTCGTACGCCGCGCCGAAGAAGTCCACGGTCGGCTCGTCGGCGGGCCGCGCGCTCGGGCTGACGCCGTTCGCGTCCACGGTGTACGCGGACGTGCGCTCGAACTTCTCCGGCATCAAGTCCGCGGGCGGGTACCGCTCGACGAGCCGGTCCGTGCACCAGTACGGCCGCGCGATGGACCTCATGCTCACTCCCGGCAAGCAGTCGGCGCTCGGCTGGGCGATCGCCCGCTACGCGGCCGCGAACGCCGGCCGGTTCAAGATCGACCACATCATCTTCGAGCAGAAGATCTGGACGCCGTACCGCCCGTACTGGCGCCCGATGGAGGACCGCGGCAGCATCACGCAGAACCACTACGACCACGTGCACATCGCGACGAAGGCCTGAGGGCCTCGCGGCGGGCGTCCCGCCCAGCCGCACCGCATCGCGCGCGACGGCCGCGTCCCGGTAGGGGCGCGGCCGCCGCGCGTCGGCGTCCGGGGGGATGAACGTTCAGCGACGGGCTCCCCGGGGCCGGACCGGCGCCGTTAGGCTGCCGGTATGACTCTTGATGTGACGACCACCCAGGCATGGGCGAAGCTCGGTGAGCTCGCCAAGACCTTCGAACCGGACTTGCGCGGCTGGTTCGCCGACGATCCCGACCGCGTCGCCTCGCTCACCCGCACGGCCGCGGATCTGCATGTCGACCTCAGCAAGAACCTCGTCGACGACGAGGTGCTGGCCGCCCTCATCGAGCTCGCCGACGAGGTCGGCCTCGCCGAGCGCCGGGAGGCGATGTTCTCCGGCGAGCGCATCAACGTCACCGAGAACCGGTCGGTGCTGCACACCGCGCTGCGGCGTCCCAAGACCGACACCCTCGTGGTCGACGGGCAAGACGTCATCGCCGACGTGCACGCGACGCTCGACAAGGTCTACGCGTTCGCCGACAAGGTGCGGTCGGGCGCGTGGACAGGCGTGACGGGCAAGCCCATCACCACCGTCATCAACATCGGCATCGGCGGCTCCGACCTGGGCCCGGTCATGGTCTACGAGGCGCTGAAGCCGTACGTGAAGCCGGGGCTGGAGTGCCGGTTCGTCTCCAATATCGACCCGACCGACGTCGTCGAGAAGACCGCCGGGGTCGACCCCGAGACCACGCTGTTCATCGTGGCGTCCAAGACGTTCACCACGCTCGAGACGCTCACGAACGCGCGCATGGCGCGCGCCTGGCTGCTGGACGCCCTCGAGCAGGCCGGCGCGATCGACGGGTCGGACGCGCAGAAGTCCGACGCGATCGCCAAGCACTTCGTTGCGGTGTCGACGGCGCTGGACAAGGTGGCCGACTTCGGCATCGACCCCGAGAACGCGTTCGGCTTCTGGGACTGGGTCGGCGGCCGCTACTCCGTCGACTCGGCGGTCGGCACGTCGGTGGCGGTCGCGATCGGCCCCGAGAGCTTCTCCGACTTCCTGGCGGGCTTCCACGCGATCGACCAGCACTTCGCCGAGGCCGAGTGGGCGCAGAACGTGCCCGCGCTGATGGGCCTGCTGAACGTGTGGTACCGCAACTTCCTGGGGGCGACCTCGCACGCCGTCCTGCCGTACGCGCAGTACCTGCACCGCTTCGCGGCGTACCTGCAGCAGCTCACGATGGAGAGCAACGGCAAGGGCGTGAAGGCCGACGGCAGCCCGGTCGACACCGACACGGGCGAGGTGTTCTGGGGCGAGCCGGGCACGAACGGCCAGCACGCGTTCTACCAGCTCATTCATCAGGGCACCCAGTTGATCCCGGCCGACTTCATCGCGGTGGCCACGCCGGCGCACCCGATCAAGGACGGTGGGCAGGACGTCCACGAGCTGTTCCTCGCGAACTTCTTCGCCCAGACGAAGGCGCTGGCCTTCGGCAAGACGGCCGACGAGGTGCGCGCCGAGGGCGTCGACGAGAAGCTGGTGAGCGCCAAGGTGTTCAAGGGCAACCGGCCGACGACGTCGATCATGGCCCCCGAGTTGTCGCCCAAGGTCGTGGGCGAGCTGATCGCGCTGTATGAGCACATCACGTTCACCCAGGGCGTCGTGTGGGGCATCGACAGCTTCGACCAGTGGGGCGTCGAGCTCGGGAAGGTGCTGGCGAAGCAGATCGTCCCGGCGATCGGCGGCGACCAGGCGGCCCTCGACGGGCAGGACGCCTCGACCAAGGCCCTCATCGAGTACTACCGGGCTCACCGCTCCTGACCGGGCGGGGGTCGTGGGCGTCCTCTAGGATGGGCGCGTGAACGAACCGAACGCGCGGCGCCGACCGGGGCACCGCGCGTTCGGCGTTGTCGTGGGCGTGTTGGTGGCCGGGGCCCTCGCGGTGGGCGCGCCGAGCGTGTTCGGCTGGTGGGCGTCCCGGGGTCGCGTGGTGCCGGTAGCGGACGCCCCGGCGCGCGACGTCGCCGTCATCCTGGGGGCCGAGGTGTACCCGTCGGGGACGCCGTCGCCCTACCTGCGCGCGCGGCTCGACCTGGGCGCGGAGCTGTTCCGCAGCGGGCGGGCGCGCGTCCTGATCGTCTCGGGCGACAATGCGCCCGACCATAACCGCGAGACCGCGTCGATGCGGGCCTACCTGGAGGCGGCGGGGGTGCCGGCGGCCAAGATCGTCGAAGACGAGGCGGGGCTGGATACGTACGACACGTGCGTCCGGGCGCGGGACGTCTTCGGCGTCCACGAGTTGCTGCTCGTCAGCCAGGAGTACCACCTGGCCAGGGCCGTCGCGACGTGCCGGGCCGTCGGGGTGGACGCCGTGGGCGTCTCCGACACGTCGGTGCAGGGCATCTCGAACTTCTGGGCCTACGGAACCGCGCGCGAGTACGCGGCGAACGTGAAGATGGCCTTCGACGTGGTGAGCCGGCGCGCGCCTCGGCAGGAGCCGCCGTCCGACGCCGTCCGCGAGGCGCTGCGCGCCTGAGCCAGGAAAGCGAGGACGCCGCGGGCACGAGCCCGCGGCGTCCTTCGTTGGTCGTCGAGCGCCGGTCAGGCGCCGAAGATGCGCGGATCGGGGCCGAGCCGGTTCTTGCGGTTCAGCTTGATCATCTGCTTCATCTGACCCTCGGTGAGCTCGAAGTCCCAGATGTCGAAGTTCTCCTCGATGCGGGCGGGCGTCACCGACTTCGGGAACACGATCACCCCGCGCTGGATGTGCCAGCGCAGGATCACCTGGGCCGGCGTCTTGCCGACCGACTCGGCGATCTCGAGGACGGTGTCGTTCTCGAGATCCTCACCGCGGCCGAGCGGCGACCACACCTCGGTCTGGATGCCGTGCGCCTGGTTGATCTGGCGCAGATCGAAGCGCTGGAAAGTCGGGTGCGACTCGATCTGGTTGACCGCCGGCACGACGCCGGTCTCCTCGATGACGCGGAGCAGGTGATCCTCGTTGAAGTTGGAGACCCCGATCGAGGTGGCCTTGCCCGCATCGCGCAGCTCGATGAGCGAGCGCCAGGCGTCGACGTAGGCGTCCTGGCTGGGCACCGGCCAGTGGATCAGGTACAAGTCGACGTGATCGACGCCGAGCCGGGCCAGCGACTCCTCCAGGGCGGCCGGCGCGTCGCGGTGACGGTCGTTCCACAGCTTCGTGGTGAGGAAGACCTCCTCCCGCGGCACCCCCGACTCGGCGATCGCCTGGCCCACCTGCTCTTCGTTGCCGTAGATGGCGGCCGTGTCGATGTGCCGGTAGCCGACCTTCAGGGCGTGGGCGACGGCGTCCACGCATTCCTCGGGCTTGGCCTGCCACACGCCCAGCCCGAATTGGGGGATCGTGTGGCCATCGTTCAGTGTGATCTCGGGGACATCGGTCATCGCAAGCCTCTTCGTTCTCCTCGTTGGGACGCACGGCGTCAGGTCATCACGGTCTCACCCTGAACCTTAGTGCCCGTGGCCTCGTGAAAGAATGCTGCCCATGTTGTCTCTGCTCTCGGTCCTGACCAACCGTGTCCAGGACGCCGCCGGCATCGATCCTGAGATGCGTCCGGCGACGAAGCCCCAGTTCGGCCACTTCCAATCCAACGTGGCCCTCCGGCTGGCCAAGAGCGAGGGACGCCCCCCGCGCGAAGTCGCGCAGGGGCTGGTCGAGCGCATCCAGGTGGACGATCTGTGCGAGCCCCTCGAGATCGCGGGGCCGGGGTTCATCAACTTCCGGATCCGGCCCGAGGTGCTGGGCAGCGTGGCCACCGAGCTGCTGGACGACCCGCGGACGGGCATCGAGGCGTCCGAGACGCCCGAGACCGTCGTGATCGACTACTCCGCGCCCAACGTGGCGAAGCCGATGCACGTCGGCAACCTGCGCTCCACGATCATCGGCGACTGCTTCAAGCGCATCCTGACGGCCCAGGGTCACACCGTGATCGCGCAGAACCACATCGGCGACTGGGGCACCCAGTTCGGCATGCTCGTGGAGCAGATCATCTTCGAGGACGCCGACACCTCCGCCATGACGCTCGACGATTCGGTGGCGCTGTACCGGCGCGCGCAGGCGCACTTCCGCGCCGACGAGCAGTTCGCGGACGCCTCCCGGCGCCGCGTCGTCGCGCTGCAGGCCGGCGACCCCGAGACGCTGCGCATCTGGCGCGACCTCATCGAGGTGAGCAAGAAGGGGTTCAACGAGGCGTACGCGCGGTTGGGCGTCCTGCTGACCGACGACGACCTGGCGGGGGAGTCGACGTACAACGACGCGCTGGCGGGCGTCGTGGCCGACCTCGAGTCGCGGGGCATCGCGGTCGTCGACAACGGGGCGCTGTGCGTGTTCACGCCGGGGTCGTCGACGCCGATGATCGTCCGGAAGTCCGACGGCGGCTACGGGTACGCGACGACCGACCTCGCGGCGATCCGGCACCGGGTCGACGACCTGCACGCCGGGCGGATCATCTACGTCGTCGGGTCGCCGCAGGCGTTCCACTTCGAGCAGGTGTTCGCGGTGGCGCGGATGGCGGGGTATCTGCCCGACGGCGTCCGGGCGGAGCATGTGGGGTTCGGGTCGGTCCTCGGCAAGGACGGCCACATGCTGCGCACCCGCGAGGGCGGCACCGTCACGCTGACGTCGCTGCTGGACGCCGCCGAGGAGGTGGCCGCGCGTCCGGTCGCGATGGCCGCGGTGAAGTACGCGGACCTGTCGAACTCCCTGCACAAGGACTACGTGTTCGACGTCGAGCGCATGACGGCGACGACCGGCAACACGGGCCCGTATCTGCAGTACGCGCATGCGCGCGCGAGCCGCATCCTGCGGAACGCGGACGACCAGGGCATCGCGTGGACGCCGCAGGTGAGCGTCCTGGATGAGCCGGCCGAGCAGGCGCTCGCGCTGCTGCTGTCGCGGTTCGGCGAGACGGTCGCCGAGGTGGGGGAGGTGCTGCAGCCCCACAAGCTGTGCGGCTACCTGCACGACCTGGCGACGGCGATGAGCGTGTTCTACGAGCAGTGCCCGGTGCTGAAGGCCGAGGGGGACGTCCGGTCGTCCCGGCTCGCGCTGTGCGCGACGACGAAGAAAGTGCTCGCCGCGGGGCTGTACCTGCTCGGCATCGAGGCGCCCGAGTCCATGTGAGCGGGCGGGGGTGTGGGCGTTTCTACCTGACGTTCTCCACCCTCTGAGGTGGAGAACGTCAGGTAGAAACGTCACACGGGCGCGGGGTGGCGTCCGCGCATTAGGATCGCCCCATGACGACGTGGCTGGTGACGGGCGGAGCGGGGTACATCGGGGCGCACGTGGTGCGGGCCTTTCAGGCGGAGGGCATCACGCCGGTGGTGATCGACGATCTGTCGTCCGGGCACCGGGAGTTCGTCCCCGAGGGCGTGGAGTTCGTCGAGGGCAGCATCCTCGACACCGATCTCGTCGCCGAGACGCTGACGCGCACCGGCTGCGCGGGCGTCATGCACATCGCCGGGTTCAAGTACGCGGGCGTGTCGGTGGAGCGTCCGCTGCACACGTACGCGCAGAACGTGACCGGCACGGTGTCGGTGTTGGACGCCATGGCCCGGGCCGGCGTGGACGCGTACGTGTTCAGCTCGTCGGCGTCCGTGTACGGGACGCCGGACGTCGACATCGTCACCGAGGATCAGCCGCTGCACCCCGAGTCGCCCTACGGCGAGACGAAGCTCATCGGCGAGTGGCTCGCCGCGGACGCCGTGCGCGCGCGTCCGGCGCTGCGGGCGGTGTGCCTGCGGTACTTCAACGTCGTCGGCTCGGGGACGGACGAGGTGTACGACTCGAGCCCGCACAACCTGTTCCCCCTGGTGATCGAGGCGTTGCTCGCGGGGAAGACCCCGCACATCAACGGCGACGATTATGCGACGCCCGACGGCACGTGCGTGCGCGACTACGTCCACGTCGCCGACCTGGCGATCTCGCACGTCGCCGCGGCGAAGGCGCTGGCGGACGGCCGGGAGCTGCTGTCCGCGTACAACCTCGGCTCGGGCGACGGGCTGTCGGTGGCGCAGATCATGGACGCCATGGCCCGGATGACCGGCCACGACTTCGTCCCGACGGTCGGGCCGCGGCGTCCGGGGGACCCGGCGCGGATCGTCGCCGACGGCACCGCGGCCGCCCGCGACCTCGACTGGACCATGCGGTGGACCGTCGACGAGATGGTGAAGTCCGCCTGGTCGGCGAGGGTCGCGCACTCCTAACCCTTGCCGCAGGCGGCCCACCGACGTTTCACCGGCGCTCATCCCACCTCGACGACGTTTCCCGACCTTGCGCGTGCAGCAGCACGCGCAAGGTCGGTTTTGGTCTGCGAGGTGAGGTTCATGGGGCGCCCCGATGCTGCTAGGGCTGCCCCGGCGCCCGACGCTCGTCGTCGGTGTCGACCGCCGGCAGCGGGGCCTCTGCAGGCTCGTGTGCCGGCGTGGGTCCGGCGGGTAGCTGGGCTGGGCCCGGCGCGGCGGCGTCAATCGAGGGTGAGCCCGATGCTGCACGGTCGGGGACGAACAACTCACTCGTCCGCGCGTGCTTGGCGCGCGCCATCTCGTCGAAGACGAGCGCGCGGGCGCGGTCGGCGTCCAGATGGCCGACGACGTTGCCGCCGAGCAGCTCGGTCGTGTCGAACGTGACTGACGCCAGCCCCCAGCGCCGGTCCAGCGGCCCCTGGTGCAGGTGCGCAGACTGGAGCCGCGCGTGCGGGACAATCGTCTCCCGACGCGAGAACCAGCCGCCGCGCGTCACGACGACCTCGTCGTTCTGCGCGTAGCCCATCCAGCGGTACGTCAGCGGATCGAGCCAGCGTGCGCGCGGGGCGGGGCCGGAGAAGCGCAGCCCGCGCAGATCGAGCCCCGGCCAGACGGAGTGCACGGCGATGTCGACCTGCCGGGCGTCCCCGATCGGCAGCAGCAGCGTGCTCGTGTTGCCTTCGCCGTCGATCGCGAGACCGAGGACGGCCACGTCCACCTTGTACCGCTTCAGCCATCGCCACAGGATCGGCTGGCTGATCTTGATCGACTGCACTCGGTGCACCGGGATCGTCTGGCTGCGCAGCGACGTCAGCCCCCGGGTGATCCGCAGGCCGGAATGCGTGTCGGCCAGCGTGTAGTTGAACTGGTTCACGACCCGCGACATCAGGAACCCGCCGATGGCCAGCAGCATCGGGATGAACCCGCCCCCGACCAGCACCGGCTCATCGATCCACACGCCGATCACCACGGGCACGACGAGCGCGAGCACGAGCAGCCACAGCTCCACCGACAGCAGGGCCCCGACGAGCAGTTCGCCGGGGTTCAGCCTGATCAGGACGCGGTCCTCCGCGCTCAGATCGCTCCAGCGGGACGCCGCGGCGCGCCCGGGCGCACCGGCGGCAGTCGGCGGGTGAGGGCTCGCCGCAGGAGCGCCCGGGTGGATCGGGACCGCGGAGAGATCGGGGCCCGGGACGCTGTGTCCCCCCGGCTGACCGGGCGTGCCCTGCGGCTCCGGCTGGGCCAGGACGCCGGACGCCTCCTGCGTGCCCGGCCCTTCCTGCGTGCCCGGCGCCGGAGTGCCCGGCCCCCCGGACGCCCGCGACGCTCGCGCCCTCTCCAGGAGGAACCCACGGATCTCGTCGGCCCGCCTCCGCGTCAGGAACGACAGCTTCGTGCTCGCGTCCGCCCCGACGTCCACGGTCAGCTCGGCCAGCCCGAGCAGCCGGGCCGCGAACGGCTGAGTGAGGTCGACGGACTGGATGCGGCTGAACGCGATCCGCTTGCTCTCGGTGAACGCCCCCGTGTTCTCGATGCGCAGTTCGCGGTCGTCGATGACGAACTTGGTTGTCCACCAGCGCCAGTAGCCGGCCAACAGGCCGAGCCCCACGCCGGCGAACACGATGAGCCAGCCGAACGGGATCTGCCCGAGGTGGCTGAGATCGCGGAGGCGTCCGCTGTTGCCGGGCAGCAGCTCCTGCACCACGAACCAGGCGATCGCGACCACGCCGATCCACAGGTGCACCAACGGGCTGGCGGGATGCGCGCGCTCGGACACCACGACCCGCGCGGGCGGGCCCGACGTGGGCCCACCGGACGCCGGCCGCTCATCAGGCCGCTCAGCCGGACGCTCGGGCTGGGAATGCTCGCTCACAGGCCCGACCCCGGGGCGTCCGAGAGGTCGATGAGGCGGTCGCGAAGCGCGACCGCGGCGTCCGACGGAAGGCCGGGAATCTTCGCGTCCGACTGCGGGCTCGCGGTGACCAACTCGACCGTGGCGAGGCCGAACGCCTTCAGCAGCGGCCCGGACGACACCTTCACCATCTGCAACCGCCCGATCGGCACGACGATCAACTCGCGCCACAGCAAACCCTTACGGACGCACAGGTCGGACTCCCGCTCCGCGTACCCCCACGACTCGACCCACCGCCGCGCCCGGCTCAGCCGCCACCCCAGCCAGATCAGGCCGACCCCCGCGAACGCCGCGGTGAGCCAGACGAGGTGGAAGATCAGCCACGACCCGACCGCCAGCACCCCGAAGAAGAGCACGCTGGACACGAGCGAGCCGAGCCGCACCACGGCGATGTAGCGAGGCGACAGGCGTTGCCAGGCGGACGAGGGAGGCGCGAACGGAGCGTCGGTCGACAGGGCCATGGGCCCACCCTAGGCGACGCCTCTGACACTGAGGGACCACCCCAAGTCCAGACCCCCGGCTATCCTTCGTCGACCGAACCGCCCGATCGTCCACTCCCGACCCAACCGCCCGGACGCCGCCGTCAGTCGTCGGCGCTCGCGGCCGGCCTGCCGCCCTTGACGGTGAGGCCGCCGAACGCGACGAACCCCCGGACGACCACCGTCGGCGCCCCCGGATCGGGGGGCGGCAGCCGCTTGGTGTCCGAGCCGCCGAAGACGGCGATCGTCTGGTTGTCGACGTCGACGCCCTCCGGAACCTTCACGTCGATGCCCCCGAACATGCAGAAGACGTCGATCTCGCAGACGTTCGACTCGAAGACGGCCTCGCGCAGGTCGATGGTGTTGCCGCCGAACATGACGAAGTCGGAGATCCGGCGCCGGGCCCGGCGCAGGCGCCGGTCGCCCCCGCCGAAGACGGCGAAGAGGGTCTCGCTGCTGCTGTTCGCGCCGCGGGTGTCGATCGTCCACGCCCGCCCCGGACGCCGCTCCGCCGCCCGGGGCGCCTGCGGCCGTTCGGGCAGCGGGCCGAGGTCGGCGGTCAGCGGCTCGAGCTCGCCGAGCGTGCGGGCACGCATGGCCTCGTCGAGCCGGGTGTCGTGTTCGTCGCGCGTGAGGCGTCCCTCGGAGAACGCGGCGCCGAGCGCATCCGCGACGCGCTCGCGATCGGCGTCCGAGGCGCGGATCAGCCCGCGAGGCGTCCCCTCGCGCCGGGCCGGGTACGGCTCGAAGGGCTGCTGGTCGTTGGTCATGGCACTACGGTACGGCCTCGCGCGTCACCCCTGGCCCCGGGCGGCCCCCAGCAGGCGGCGCTGGTGGCTCACCACGTGGCTCGAGGACGCGAACTGCGCCAGGGACGCCGGCTCGGCCGTCACCACGACCCGGCCCACCAGGTCGGCGAACTCGGGCTCGGCCAGCATGAGGTCAAGGTCGGGGTAGAGGGCGTCGCCGTCGAGCGAGCCGACGATCAGGCGGGTCTCCGGCAGGTTCGCCTGCCGCAACGCGCGCAGGTTGTGCCGGACGCCGTCCAGCCCGCGATCGCCCTCGGAGTGGAACCTCCGGTAGCGCACGAGGCGCTCCGCGGTCGCGCGGACGTCCGCGAGGTCGCAGCCGGCGTCCCCGGACGCCAGGTGGTCGTGGGCGAGCAGGTACGCGCGCAGCTCGACCAGCGGCTCCTCCTGGCGCGTCGCCTCGTACCGGGCCAGCAGCTGGGCCAGCCGCGTCGTCTGGGCGAACCGCCCGCCGACAAGGCAGGTGACGAAGGACGGACGCGCCTGCAGGGCCAGCTGCGCCTGGTGCGGCTCGAACATGAGCGTGAAGTTCACCCGGAACCCCTGCTCGCGCAGCTTCAGCGCGAGGTGGTGGCCGGCGAAGGCGTCCTCGGGGGACGCCTCGGACCAGCGCCGGTCGAGGCGTCCGTCGCCGGAGAGCAACTGGGTCGCGTTCGACGCGTTCACCGGGCCGGTGGGCGGGACCGTGATGACGACCCGCCAGCGGGAGAGGATCTCCCGGTACTTCTCGGCCTCGTCGAGGATCCTCGCGAAGTCGGGATCGAACGGATTCTCCAGCGCGACGCAGACGTCGGCCCCCGGGCCGAGGACGCGGCCGATCTCGGACAGGACCTCGTCTCGGGTGCGGAACTCGCCCCCGCCGTTCGCCGCCGCGTCGTTCAGGAATCCGTCGACGAGGCCCAGGTCGCACGTGAGATTCGCCAGCAGCGGCGCGACGGGCTTCAGGGCGCGGGGGTTCGCGGTGTCCGCCGAGAACAGCAGCTTCGTGGGCCGCGGCTCGCTGTCGGCGCCGAAAGCGATGTCGCGCACCAAGTCGGCCAGCACGACCTCGTCCCCGGTGCGGCGCAATTCCACCCGGAACCCCGGCGGCGTGTGACCCGGCTGGGTGGGGAAGTAGGTGACGACGTCGACGAACTCGCGCGTCACGCCGAGTCGCGTGGCGGTCGCCAGGTCCTCCTGGGCCGCGCGGCCGACCCTCAGGCCGGCGATGCGCTGCACGTGTTCCTCCTCGCCGCGGACGGGTGGGAGCCCCAGGCTCTGCACGGTGGTGAGCGGGCTGCCCAGCTCGAAGGCGGGCGAGGACATGATGGACGCTCCTTGGTGAGGGTGCCGGTGTTCGGCCAGGGTGCGGCCGACCCTGACGAGCCTAGGAATCGGCGAACGCCCCCACCATGGGGAAAAACCCGCCCCCTGGTCTGGGGGGCGGGTGGGGGGAGGGGAAGCGCTCCTGCCTGCGGGTTGAGTCCGGCGGGGACGCGTAGCTCCTGGTCAGCCCGGCGGTGCGGGGCTGCGCCGGGCGACGAGCTCGGTGCGGCTGCGGGCGTTGTCCTTGCGGAGCACCGCGCTGACATGCTTTTCCACGGTCTTGACCGAGATGCCCAGCCGGCGGGCGATCTGCTTGTCGGCCAGGCCTTCTTCCACGAGCCCGCGCACCTGCGCCTCGCGGGGGGTGAGGCGCAGGTGCAGCTCGTCCTCGGCGAAACCCCCGAGGGATTCCAGCACCGATCCGCCCATGACGGCCTCGCCCTGGGCGGCAGCGACGACCGCGCGCCCGAGGGAGCGCGCGTCGGCGTCCTTCTCGAGCAGCCCCCGGACGCCGTCGGCCGCCCATGCGCGCAGCTCGGCGTCCGTGGTGGACCCGTCGAGCATCCCGACGACGGCGACGGAGGCGTCGGCGTCCTTCACCGTCGCGACCAGGCTCTTCGCGCCCAGCCCCGGCAGCCGGACGCTCGCGACCACGCCGTGCGGGCGCAGCAGCCGCACGGCGTCGACGAGGGCCGCGGCGTCCGTGACCTCGGCCACGGCCTGCGCCCCCGGCTCGCCGACGTCGAGCATCCGGACGAGGCCGGCGAGCATGGCCGGCTGGTCGTGCGCGACGACGACGCGCCAGCGTGGGCTGTCGCCCAGGTCCTCGGGCCCGAGCAGGTACGGCAGCCGCGCCTGCACGCGGGTGCCCCAGCCGAGCGTGGAGTCGATGCGCAGGCTGCCCCCCAGATGGGACGCCCGCGCGACCAGTCCTGCGAGGCCCCGGCCGCCCGGGGGGCGTCCGTCGACGATATCGAAGCCGCACCCGTCGTCCTCGACGATGATGTCGAGGTAGGCGTCCGCGTAGACGAGGCCCACCCGGACGCTCGCCGCCTGCGCGTACCGGACGACGTTCGCCAGCGCCTCCTGGACGACGCGCAGCGCATACAGGCCCACCTCGGGCGCCATGTCGCGGCGCTCGCCGAAGACGCGGAACGGGCAGGCGATGCCCGAGGTGGCCCGCAGCCACTCGACCTCGCAGCGGACCGTCTCCTCCAGCGGGCGGTTGTCGGGGGCGCGGGGGGCGAGGCCGAACACGGCGCGGCGGCCCGCGTCCAAGGCCTGGTGTGCGGCGACCTGGGCCTCGCGGATCGCCGCGCGGGCCTCCGGCAGCAGGCCCGGCAGCGTGTGCGCGCGCTCCAGCTTGAGCAGCGCGGACGCGAGCCCGCGGCCGACCGTGTCGTGGATGCGCATCATCGAGCGCTCCCGCTCGGCGGCGACGGCGGCGCGCGCGGCCCGGTTGGCCGCGTCGGTGTGCAGACGGGCATTCGCGATCGCGATGGACGCGTGGGTCGCGAAGAGCTGCAGCAGTTGGGCGTCGTCGCGCGTGAAGCGGCGGGTCGAGTCGGCGGCGAAGACGATGCACGCGCCCAACAGGTTCGCCTTGAGGCGGATGGGCGCGGCGATCACCGCCCGGTCGAAGCGCTCCTCGTCGGGCGTCAGGTGGCCGCGCGGGACGCTGGCGTAGCTGTCGAACATGATCGTCCGGCCGGCGCGAGCGACCGCGCCGGTGATGCCCTCGTCGAGGGGGTACACCTGGCCGGTCGTGTGGGCCTCGTCGAGGTCGATCTCCGTGGTGTGGGTGCCCGCGGCCTGATCGATCAGGCAGATGGACCCGCTGCGGCACTGCAGCAGCTCGGCCGCGCTCTGCAGGACGCGCCGCAGCAGCGGGCGCAGGCTGAACTGGCCGGCGAGTTCGTCGGCGAGGGCCGCGAGCGTGTCGAGCGGCGTGCGCTCGGGAAGCACCGGGTTCGACAAGCCGAGCCAGCGGGTCTGGATGGGCTCGTGGCGCGGGGGCGCGTCGACCACGGTGACACCTCCTCCCCGACACTCCGGTCGGATACTGACAGTTAATCAGGAGTGCATGCTTCGGCGCTGTCCCCACTTTTGCCGGTTTCCGTCTAGGGCCATCCCGACATGTCCAGGGACGTCCAAGATCCCCTTGGATGCTGGACATTGCATAAGTGGACGTGGGCGGCGTGGAGGGCGATCGCCGCGCCGCGCGGCGGCCTCGGCCGGGCTCGGCGTGCATCGCCGACGGCGGGCGGCTATGCTATCGGGGTGCTCGGGGAGACCCCGACGCGGGCGTAGTTCAATGGCAGAACAGCAGCTTCCCAAGCTGCTAGTGCGGGTTCGATTCCCGTCGCCCGCTCCATGTGCGCAGGTCGATTCCAGTCGCCGACACCTGCGGGCGAAAAAACGCTCCCCCCGCCGATGGGCCTGCCTCAGCGATACCGCGGCAGCGGGCCGTAGAACACCGGGCCCGGATCGTCCGGACGCGGCACGTACCGCCCATGCTCGGCCCACCGGGCCGAGAACCGCCGCAGCGGCGGCGTCCACAGGGCCAGCGCACCCAGGCCGATCGCCGCGATGGACGCCGTCGCCAGCGGGTTGATCATCAGCATGGTCGCCGACGCCGCGAGCGCGATCAGCGCCCACCAGCGCGGCCAGCGGAACCCGCGCCACGCGTAGTGCCCGACGATCACCGCGAGCGTCGCCACGGTCATCGCCAGCGCGAACTGGGCGATCACCAGCACGATCCGCACCGAGTCGCCCGGCTGGTTCGGCACCGCGCCGTTCAGCCACGACGAGGTCGGGAAGTTGTTCCGCATCTGCCGGGCCTCGGGCGGCCCCACCGGACGGTCGATGCACGTCCACATCATCTGCAGCAGCCCCGACACGGCGAGCACGGCGCCGACGAAGAACAGCGCCGCCACCGCCCACACGTACCACGGACGCCGCGGCTCACCCGTGCGCGGCGACAACCCGGCGTCGGACGCCTCGACCACCGCGTGCGCACCGCCGGCGGCCTCGGGCGCCCGCGCCCTCTCGGACGCGCGTGCGGCGTCCGTCGTTGCCTCGCTCATCGCCCTCCTCGCGCCCGGCAGCCATCGATCTGGCGCCCAGTCTAGGGCGGCCGGCCAGAGGCGTCCGGACGCCACGTTCCCCACCACTAGGGTGGGCGGGTGAGTTCACCGCGCTGGCCCGTCGTCCTGTTCGACATGGACGGCACCGTCATCGACACCATCCGCCTCATCATCGACTCCTACGTCCACGCGCTCGGCACGATCGGCGAGCGCGCCGAGGAGCCGCTCATCCGCACCTGGATCGGCCGGACGCTCGCCGACGTCTTCGTCGAGCGCTACCCCGACCACGCGGACGCCCTCGAGGCGACCTACCTGGAGTGGAACCTCGGCAACATGGGACGCCTCGTCCGGACGTACCCGGGCGTCCCCGAGTTCTTCGACGCCTTGGACGCCGCCGGCGTCCGCTTCGGCATCGCGACGGCCAAGCGCCGCACCTCGGCGCAGGCGACGCTGGACGCCGTCGGCCTCGACGGCCGCGTCGACCTGCTGGCCACGATGGGGGACACGGCCGAGCACAAGCCGTCCCCGCAGCCGCTCCTCTTCGCGGCGTCCAAGCTCGGCATCGACCCGGGCGACGCGGTCTACGTGGGCGACGCGATCTACGACGTGCGCGCCGCGAAGGCGGCGGGCATGGCGTCCATCGCGGTCAGTTGGGGCGCCGGCGTGCGCGACGACCTCAGCAACGAGGGCCCGACAGCCATCGTCGACACCGTCGACGCGCTGCGGGCCCTCGTGCTGGGCGCGGACTAGATCACGGCTTCATCGTGCCCGTCTCGATCATGCGGACGTGCCAGCTCAGCGCCTCCTTCAGGATGTGCGGCGTGTGCTTGCCCTTCGCGACTGACAGAGCCCGGTCGTAGTAGTCCTGCAGCATCGGCTTGTAGTCGGGATGCGCGCAGTTCTCGATGATCTTCTGGGCCCGCTGCTTCGGCGACAGGCCGCGCAGGTCGGCCAGACCCTGCTCGGTGATGATGACCTGCACGTCGTGCTCGGTGTGGTCGATGTGGGACGCCCACGGCACGATGCACGAGATCGCGCCGCCCTTGGCCGTCGACGGCGTCACGAACGAGCTGATGAACGCGTTGCGCGTGAAGTCGCCCGAGCCGCCGATGCCGTTCTGCATGCGCGTGCCCATGATGTGGGTCGAGTTCACGTTGCCGTAGATGTCGGCCTCGATGAGGCCGTTGCAGGAGACGACGCCCAGCCGCCGGATCAGGCCCGGGTTGTTCGAGATCTCCTGCGGCCGGAGCACGATCTTGTCGCGGTAGTAGGCCGCCTTCTCGTTCATCTTGTGGGCGGCCTCGGGCGACAGGGAGAAGGCGGTCGCCGAGGCGACCGTCAGCTTGCCGGAGTCGATCAGGTCGATCATGCCGTCCTGGATCACCTCGGTGTAGGAGGTGAGCTTCTCGAACGGGGAGTCGAGCAGGCCCGCCAGCACGGCGTTCGCGATGTTGCCGACGCCCGACTGCAGCGGCAGCAGGTTCTTCGTCATGCGGCCCGCGGAGACCTCCCCCTCGAGGAAGTCGAGCAGGTTGCCGGCGATCTTCTTGCTGTCCTCGTCCAGCGCCTTGAACGGGCTGTTGCGGTCGGGATCGCTGGTCTCCACGACGGCGACGACCTTGTCGGGATCGATCGAGTACGTGGTCTCGCCGATGCGGTCGCCGGCGCCCAGCAGGGGGATCGGGTTGTTCTGGCCCGGCAGCTTCATCGAGTAGAGGTCGTGCATGCCCTCGAGTTCTTCGGACTGCCACGAGTTCACCTCGAGGATGATCTTCTCGGCCTTCTCCAGGTACACGTTGTTGTTGCCGACCGACGAGCTCGGGACGACCGAGCCATCCTCCTTGATGGCGGTGACCTCGATGATCGTCACGTCCAGCGGGCCCCAGAACCCGGCGCGGACCTGCGGCCCGGAGTGCGAGAGGTGCACGTCGTAGTACTCGCTGACGGCCGCGTTGATCGCGTTACGCATGTGCGGGTCGGACTGGTACGGCATCCGCATGCTGATGCCGCCGGTGTCGGCCAAGGCGCCGTCGAGCTCAGGAGCCGTGGAGGCGCCGGTGAAGACGCCGATGCGGAACTCTTCGCCCTTGTCGTGCGCCTCGCGAATGCGGGCGGCCAGCGCGACCGGCACCTCTTTGGGGTAGCCGGAGCCGGTGAACCCGCTGAAACCGACGTTGTCGCCGTTCTTGACGAGCTTGGCGGCCTCATCGGCGCTCATGATCTTGTTACGGAACTTCTCGCTGCGGATGCGCGACATCAACTTCCTCCCTGAACCGATGCTGATACTGCGTAGGGTAGCGGGCCGCGGTGACGCTCGTGGGGGCTACGGCATGACCACACGGCCGCGGACGCCCAGCAGGGGGCCGCCCGAACGGACGACCCCCTGCCGAAGAGCACCTTGTCAGCCGAGAGCGATGCGCTGGCGCATGGCGTGCGTCTCGCCGGGACGCAGCGTCACCGCGTCGCCCAGCACGTTCGCCGTCTCGATGCAGATCATCCCGGTCCACTCGTCGTCGCCGAAGTCGGCCATCGCGGCGGACTTCTCGACCCACGGGTTCCACACGACCGTGTTCGCGGAGCCGGTCTTGCTGATCGTCAGCGTCCGGTCCAGCACCGGGTCATGCAGCGTCACGGCGTCGGCGTGCTGGTAGACGCGGTCGGTCTCGCCCGTGATCGTGAGCGGGCCCGTCTGGGTCGCGTCGAGCGAGCTGGCCCCGCCGGTCTTGTCGAGGTACGCGCAGCCGTCGAGGCCGTCGATGCTGATCTGCCGGACGTCGCCGACGCTCAGGTAGGTGTGGAACGCGCTCTCGAAGGTGAACGGCGCATCATCGTCGTTCGTCACCATCATCGAGATCTGGAGGTACTCGGGGGTGAACTTGGCCCGGAGGTAGGCGGTGTATTGGTGATCGAAGCCCTCGCCGCGCGTCATCGCGTCGTCGAGTTCGTACTCGATGAGGAGCCGACCGTCCTGGTCGATCGTGTCCTTCACGTTGCTGCGGTGCCACGTGTCGGTGCGACCGAAGCCGTGTGGGGGCTGCTGGGTGCCATCGGGCCCGCTGGCGAACCACGGGAACACGATGGGGACGCCGCCACGGATCGGCTTGCCCTCGGCGAACTGCGACTGGGCGCTCATCCACAGGATCGGCTTCGCGCCGTCCGGCTGGTAGGCCCAGATGTGGGCGCCGTGATCGAAGATGCCGTAGTGGCCCGACCCGGGACGGGCCTCCACACCGCGAAGTGGGTTGCCGCTCTCCTCGTAAGACATGAGTACCCCTCCTTGGGTTTCGCTCTTGTCGGGTCAGCCTAATCCGCCCCGAGGGCCGGTGCGAACGAAACGGCGACGCGCCGCGAACGCACCCTTTCTCGCCGGGCGAGGACGGCGTCCGCCTCAGTCGCGGGCGGGGAGCGGCTCGGTCGGCCGGGCGACCAGTCCGGTGCGCAGCTTCGGCGTGAAGAACGTCGATTTGGGCGGCATCAGCAGCCCGAAGCGGGCGGTCTTCTCGATCTCGGCGAGCGACGTCGGCCGGATCAGGACGGCCGCGGACGCCTCCCCGCTGCGCAGCAGGCCGAGCACCTGGTCGAGCCCGTGCTGGTACGCCACGGACGCCTGAGTGCCCGCCAGCGCGTGCTCCAGGTAGGCGCCGTCGAGCTCGCGGATGCCGCCGAAGGCATCCTTCTTCGGGGTGAGCCACGCGGCCTCGTCGCGGGTGAGGAAGAGGAGGCGTCCGTGCTCGACGAGCTGGGCCAGCGTCCCGGGCGTCGGGTGCGGCGCCTCCTCGATCTCGAAGGACGCCGCGAGCGCCTCGCGGACGGCCGCGGCGTCCACGCCCGAGTAGGCGCGGTGGATCGCCTCGATGGAGAGCTGGTCGTCGACCAGCTCGTTCACGAACGCCAGCGTCTGCTCGGCGGGGGTGTCGGTGCGTCCGGTCGCCCCCCGGACCTCGTCGCGGTAGGTGCGCGAGATCGCGTAGCGGTGATGGCCGTCGGCGATCAGGACGTCGTCGGTGGCGACCAGCTCGGTGATCGCCGCGAGCCGCTCGGGGTCGGTGACCCGCTCGACGACGTGGGTGACCCCGTCGACCTCGAGGCGTCCGACCTCCTCGCCCGGCTCGGTCAGCAGCGTGGTCAGGCCCGTCGCCAGCGAGAGGCCCCACACGGGGGAGAGGTTGGTCGCGGTGGCGATCGTGAGGTCGAGCCGGTCGGTCTTCGCCTTGGGCGTCGTGCGCTCGTGCGGCAGGACGCCGCCGGCCCCCTCGTCGACGACCTCCAAGCCGCCCAGGACGCCGACGATCGTGCGCGGGGCGCCCGTGGCGTCGGTGAACGACATGCGATAGATCGTGAAGCTCGGCTCGTCGTCGACCGTCAGGACGCCCTCGTCGAGCCACGCCTGCCAGGCCTGGGCGGCGCGCTCGTAGCGGTCCTCGCCGCCCCGGGGCACGTCGACATGCACGATGTTGTGGGGGTCGCGCGCGGCCAACGCGTCGACGTCGGCGTCCGAGAGCACGTCGTACGGCGGGGCGATCACCGCGTCCAGGTCGACGCCGGGGGCGTAGCGGACAGCGGGGAACGGCAGGAAACGCGGCATGGCCGACAGGCTACCGCCGCGCGCAGGGGGCCCGGCGCGAGGCGGCCGGACGCCCAAACGGCGAGAAACGGCGCGAACGAATCGGGAGTCAGAGCCCCGGGGTAGCGAGAAGCCCGGAGCGGGGGGCTGCTCCGGGCTTCTCGGCTAATACTACGTAATCGAGGGTCACGATGTCACCCGCGCGGGGGACAGATGGACCCATTAATTCTCCGCGGACGCCGTCGGTTCACCCTCCAACAATGCCGAAACATACTCGCGCAGGCGGGCGTCCCCCTCCGGCGGGGTGAAGCCGACCGCCTTGATCTTGTCGAGCAAGAGGGCGCTGTGCACCGGTCGCGCGGCGAGCGTCTTCCCTTGCCCGTAGGCCTGAGTGGTCGTCGGCGTCACGTCGGACGCCTCGTGCCCCGTCAGCTCGAACACCCGCTTCGCGACGTCGCACCAGGTCACGATCGGGCCGTCGCACGTGAGGTTGTACGTGCCGAAAGCAGCATTCGTGTGGAGCAAATGGAGGATTCCCGCGGCCAGGTCGTCGGCGAATGTGAGGCGTCCGTATTGATCGTCGACGACGGCCGGTTTCACGCCGCGGGACGCCAGGTCCGCCATCGTGCGGACGAAATTCTTTCCGTCCCCGATCACCCACGACGTCCGGATCAGATAATGCCGGGGCAGCGTCGCGAGCAGCGCGTCGGCCGCGGCCTTCGTCTGGCCGTAGACGCCGAGGGGGCTGACCGGCTCGTCCTCACCGTGGTCGGTGCTCGTGCCGTCGAACACGTAGTCGGTGGAGACCCCGACCAGCGTGATGCGCCGGGACCGTGCCACCTCGACGAGGTTCGCGACGCCGCCCACGTTGAGCCGCCAGGCGGCGATGCGGCCGGTCTCGGACTCGGCGGCGTCGACCGCTGTGTGCGCGGCCGCGTTGATGATCGTGGTCACGCCCTGCCACGGGTACGCGGCGACGGCCGCGGCGTCCGTGATGTCGAGATCCGCGTGGGTGAGCGCGACGGCGTCGGGGAGGGCCTTCGCCAGCGCCCGGCCGAGCTGGCCGCCGGCGCCGACGATGACCGTCTTCGCGGGCGGGAACGGGGTCACGTCGGCGAGCATCGGGTGCTCGCGGTCGGCGTCCGAGATCGTCGCCTCCGTCAGCGGGATCGGCCACGCGATCCCGAGTGCCGGGTCGGCCAGGTTCACGAACGTGTAGGACGCCTTCGCCTCGAGGCTCCAGTGGTCGTTCACCAGGTACGAGTACGCCGTGCGCGGCTCGAGGGCCTGGTAGCCGTTCGCCACGCCGCGGGGGATGTAGACGGCCTGATCGGGGCCGAGTTCGAGCGTGAAGGTCTCGCCGAAGCTCGGGCCCTCGCGCAGGTCGACCCACGCGCCGAGGATGCGGCCGGTCGCGAGGGAGATCAGCTTGTCCCACGGCTCGGCGTGCAGGCCGCGGGTGACCCCGGCCTCCTCGTTGTAGCTCATGTTGTTCTGCACCGGCTCGAAGTCGGGCAGGCCGAGCGCGACCATCTTGGCGCGCTGCCAGTTCTCCTTGAACCAGCCCCGGGAATCCCCGTGCAGGGGCAGGTCGATGACCAGGACCCCGGGAATGTTCGTGGTCCGGACAGACAGCTCTCTCACATCGTCTCCTCGGCGCCGGTCACTGACCGGTCCGCGCGTACTTGGCCTCGGTGGCTTCCTTCATCGGACGCCACCATGCCTCATTCGCGCGGTACCAGTCGATGGTCGCGGCGAGCCCCGCCTCGAAGTCGCGGAAACGGGGCTGCCAGCCCAGCTCGGTGCGCAGCTTGGTCGAGTCGATCGCGTAGCGCATGTCGTGGCCGGGGCGGTCGTTGACGTGGTCGTAGGCGTCCGCCGGCTGGCCCATCAGCTGCAGGATCAGCTCGATGACGTCCTTGTTGTTCTTCTCGCCGTCGGCGCCGATGAGGTAGGTCTCGCCGAGGCGTCCGGATTCGATGATGCGCAGGACGGCCGCGTTGTGGTCGTCGACGTGGATCCAGTCGCGGACGTTCTGCCCGGCGCCGTACAGCTTCGGCCGGACGCCGTCGATCAGGTTGGTCACCTGCCGCGGGATGAACTTCTCCACGTGCTGGAACGGGCCGTAGTTGTTCGAGCAGTTGCTGATCGTGGCCCGGACGCCGAAGCTGCGCACCCAGGCGCGCACCAGCAGGTCGGAGCCGGCCTTCGAGGAGGAGTAGGGGCTGGACGGGTTGTAGGGCGTCGTCTCGTGGAAGCGCTCGGGGTCGTCGAGTTCGAGGTCGCCGTAGACCTCGTCGGTCGAGATGTGGTGGTAGCGCTTGTCGTGCTTCCGGACGGCCTGCAGCAGCGTGAACGTGCCGACCAGGTTGGTCTGGATGAAGGGGGAGGGGTCGTTCAACGAGTTGTCGTTGTGGGATTCGGCGGCGAAGTGCACGACGACGTCGGAGTCGGCGACGAGCCGGTCGACGAGGTCGGCGTCACACACGTTGCCGACCACGAGCGAGACACGGTCGGCCGGCAACCCCTCGAGCGACGCCTTGTTTCCCGCGTAGGTGAGGGCGTCGAGAACGATGACCCGATGCTCCGTGTGATCGAGAAGGTGCCGAACGAAGTTAGTGCCGATGAATCCGGCGCCGCCGGTCACGAGATAGGTCCCCATGCCGAGCATCATAAACCGAGGGGAGGTTGAGCCCCCAAGCGAGTGCTGCAACTCAACAACGATGCGTGACGCGGCCACCGGTGTACGGCAAACTGAGGGCCATGCGCGGAATCATTCTCGCGGGTGGCTCAGGCACCCGCCTGCACCCCATCACCCAGGCGACCTCGAAGCAACTCGTCCCGGTCTACGACAAGCCGATGATCTATTATCCCTTGTCAACGCTGATGTTCGCCGGCATCCGCGACGTGCTGGTGATCACGACGCCGCACGAGCAGGACGCCTTCCAGCGCCTGCTGCGCGACGGCTCGCAGTTCGGCATCAACCTCTCCTACGCCGTGCAGCCCGAGCCGAAGGGGCTCGCGCAGGCGTTCACGATCGGCGCCGATTTCGTGCGCGGCGAAAAGGCCGCGTTGGTGCTGGGCGACAATATCTTCTACGGCCCCGGCTTGGGGCGTCAGTTGAACCGTTTCGCGAATATCGACGGTGCGGCTGTATTCGCCTATTGGGTGAACAATCCGCGGGCGTACGGCGTCGTGGAGTTCGACGCCGACGGCAAGGCGCTGTCGATCGAGGAGAAGCCGGAACGCCCGAAGTCGAACTACGCGGTGCCGGGCCTGTACTTCTACGACTCCGACGTGGCCGACATCGCGGCGTCGTTGAAGCCGTCGCCGCGGGGCGAGTACGAGATCACCGACGTCAACCGGGTGTACCTCAGGCGCGGCGCGCTGAACGTGGGCGTCCTGCCGCGCGGCACGGCGTGGCTCGACACGGGCACGTTCGACTCGCTGAACGACGCCAGCAACTTCGTCCGGACGATCCAGGCCCGCCAGGGGCTGCAGGTCGGCTGCCCCGAGGAGGTCGCCTGGCGGATGGGCTTCCTCGACGACGACGAGTTGCGTGAGCGGGCGGAGCGGCTCACGAAGTCCGGCTACGGCGATTACCTCCTGGAGCTGATGGCTCACCCGCGCTGACGGGCGCGCTCGACCGGACGCCCCGGCGAGCCCACGGCATACAGAAAGGCCCCCGCGGATGCGGGGGCCTTTCTGTGACCGGTCTCGGGACGGGAGGAACCCGAGCTTGAGGGGGTCTTAGCTGGCGCCTCGGGATTCGACGACCGCCCCGAAGGTGCGGAAGAGAATCGCGAGATCCTGCAGCATCGACCAGTTGTCGACGTAGTAGAGGTCGAGACGGACCGTGTCGTCCCACGACAGGTTCGAACGGCCGGAAACCTGCCACAGCCCGGTCATGCCCGGACGGACGTCGAGACGGCGGCGCACATGCTTCTCGTACCGCTCGACCTCGCTCGGGAGAGCGGGGCGCGGGCCGACGAGGCTCATGTCGCCCTTGAGCACGTTGAAGAGCTGAGGCAGCTCGTCAAGGCTGAGCTTGCGGATGATGCGACCCACCGGGGTGATGCGGGGGTCGTGCTTCATCTTGAACAGGACGCCGGCGCCCTCGTTCTGCGCCATGAGATCCTTCAGCTTCGCCTCCGCGTCCAGGCACATCGAGCGGAACTTCAGGCAGTGGAACGGGCGCCCCTTGATGCCGACGCGCACCTGCCGGAACATGACCGGGCCGCGGTCGCCGATCTTGATCGCGAGGGCCACCGCCGCCATGATCGGCGAGGTCGCGAGGATGAGCAGAGATGAGCCGACGATGTCGAAGGCCCGCTTGAACCAACGGCCGGCGCGCTCGGCGCGGGGCCGCTCGATGTCCACCAGCGGCAGGCCGGCGACCGGCCGCACGTTCACCCGCTCCGCCGAGATGTCGGTGAGGGCCGGGACCACGATCATGCGCGCGCGCTGATCCTCCAGCGCGCGGGCCATGCGGTTGAAGGCCGTCGCCCGCGGGAACGAGCCCTCGGCGAAGATGACCGCGCTCGCACCGGTCTCGCGCAGGGCGAGCACGGCGTCGTCGGGACTGCCGACGATCGGCACGCCGGACGCCGTCTCGTCTTCGTACGAGTCGCTCGGCAGCGCCCCGACGACCTCGTAGCCGAGCCAGCGCTCGCGCTGGAGCACCCGCAGCACGTCTTCGATGTGGTCGAGGCTGCCGGCCACCAGCGTCGGCGTCATGAGACGGCCGGCGCGGCGCGCCCGGTGCAGGAAGCGGCGGATCGCGAAGCGCCCCACGAGCAGCAGCGGGATGCCGATCAGGAAGAGCAGCACGAAGAAGCCGCGCGACAGGTCCCACTGCAGCAGGTAGGCGAGGATGCCGACCGCCCCCGCGGTGACCAGCGACGCGTTGAGCACGGAGACGTACTCGCCGGTGCCGGCGCCGGTGCGCTTCGGCTTGTAGGCGCCGAAAGAGGCGAGGACGCCGAGCCACACCACGGCGATGACCGTGCCGACGGGCGTCAGGTACTCGGCGACGTACGGCTGCTGAAAGATGCCGACCGCGTCACGGAAACGCGTGGCGACCACGGTCGAGAGGGCGACGGCCACGAGGTCGAAGGCCAGGAGAATGAGGCTCTCACGGGCCAGACCTTCATGGGGGCGGCGCCACTTGGAGCGCAGCTCTTGGGAGCGTGCGCTCGAGCGAAAATCTAACGTCATCGGTTGTTCCCCCCGGAAACCAAATGCCAGTCTTGGCGAGCCTCCACGGGGTCAACGTGGAGTTTCCTGCGCCAAGCGATTGCGCGTTCATTATGCCCACACGCGTGGGTCAGTGCAATCTTGCATGTGTCCTCGTTGCCATCTGGACGGGTGTCGTGACCCACCCGGATGTCCCCAACATGACGGGGCGGCCGCTGCGTCATCGGTGAGGGGTGGAGCCGCCACAAATGGGCGATGACAAGGGTGTTGTCCTCGTGGGGCGACGCCGTCCGGGGCCGCCCGGACGCTCCCATCGTCGCCGGCGCATCCGATGTGTCAGCTATGTGGCGGGGCGTGGTGAGGTTCACTTATTCACTGATGTCACCCGCGAGGGGGACAGAAAATTTGCCGGCCTTAATGTGTCAAAGTTTGTTGTGCCCCCCGGGTGGGGGACTTAATGTCACCCGTGCGGGTGACGCATTTCGAAACGGCGGAAATAAAGCGTCGTAATCGAGAATTCCCGGCGCCGGGATGCCCGCGCGCACCGGGTGGGGCGCCTCTGCGAAGGCGCCGTATCATCATAGCGATGCGACACAGTGTCGCATCAGGAAGGGGTGGCGATGACGACGACCACCGCGGGGCCGCGCGTGCGCGGCCGGCGTCCGTTTCCCCTGTGGCGAGGGGTTTTGGGCACCCTGCTGATCGTGGTCGGCCTCAGCGGAGTGGGCTACGTGGTGTGGGACATGTTCTTCAACACCCACGTCGACCCCGCGGCTTCCCAGGAAAAGGAAGCGGGCCTCCGGGATGCCTGGGCCCACGGACGGACGCCGTCGGCGTCCATTCCGGGCAATGCCATCGCCCTCATGCGTATTCCTGCATTCGGGAGCGACTTCGAGGAGCCCGTGCTCGTCGGGGTGGATGAGAAAAGGTCCCTGGCCAAGGGTCTGGGCTGGTACGAGACGACCGCGCCGCCCGGCCAGATCGGCAACTTCGCGGTCGCCGGGCATCGCGGAGCGCTCGGTCCGTTCGCCCCGATGCTCACGCTGAAGGCCGGCGACGAGGTGGTCGTGGAGACGCGCGAGGCGATCTACACGTACGCGCTGACGAACAATCCGCGGGACCTGACCGTCAAGAACGTCGACACCTGGGTGCTCGACCCGGTGCCGGGCCACCCCGAGCGTCAGCCCACGGAGGCGTTGCTCACGCTCACGACGTGTCACGACCTCTTCCACTCCGACAACCGCGCGATCGCCTTCGGACGCCTCGTGCAGACCCAGCGGAAGTAGGCTCACCCCTCCAGGGCCGGACGCCCGGGCTGGATGACCGACCAGCCGGCCGACCGCCACTTGGCCGCGTCGAGCTTGAGGCGTCCGTCGATGAGGACCGGACGCCGCACCAGCTCGATCAGGGCCGCCGGGTCGAGCTGCCGGAACAGGGGCCACTCGGTCAGGTGCAGGACCACGTCGGCGTCGCTCAGGCACTCCTCGACGCTCGCGGACGCCGTCACGCCCGGCACCGACTCGACGCTGGCCTCCGGGTCGAAGACCGTGACGTGGGCCCCGCGGGCGGCGAGCAGTTCGGCGACGGTGAGCGCGGGGGAGTTGCGGGTGTCGTCGGTCCCCGGCTTGAAGGCCGCGCCGAGCACCGCGACCCGCTGCCCGCGGGCGTCGCCGCCCAGGCTCGCCTCCGCGAGATCGGCGATCTCGCGGCGCTGGTCGTCGTTGATGCTCTGGACGGCCCCGATGAAGTCCGCGAGCACGTGGACGCCGAGTTCGGTAGCCCGCGCCGACAGGGCCGCGATGTCCTTCGGCAGGCAGCCGCCGCCGAAGCCGAGCCCGGCGTTGAGGAACTCGCGCCCGATGCGCCGGTCGTAGCCGATGGCGTCCGCGAGCAGCGTCACGTCGCCGCCGGCCGCCTGGCACATCTGGGCCATCGCGTTGATGAAGGAGATCTTCGTCGCGAGGAACGCGTTCGCCGCCACCTTGATGAGCTCGGCCGTCGCGATGTCGCACTCGACGACCGGCACGCCCTCGCTCAGGGGGAGGGCGTAGACGTCGCGCATGGTGGCGAGGGCGGCGGGCGTCCGGGCGCCCAGGACGATCCGGTCGGGGCGCAGCGTGTCGGTGACGGCGTGGGCCTCCCGCAGGAACTCGGGGTTCCACACCACCTCGACGCCGGCGCCGGGCGCGAGCTCGTCGAACCGGGCCTGGAGGGCGGGGGCGGTGCCGACCGGGACGGTCGACTTGCCGGCGACCACCGTCGGCCGCGTGAGCAGGGGCCCGAGGGTGTCGACGACCGCGCGCACCTGGGACAGGTCGGCCGCCCCCGAGTCGGACTGCGGCGTCCCGACGCACACGAAGTGGACGTCAGCCCAGTCGGCGATCTCGGCATAGTCGGTGGTGAACCGCAGCCGTCCGGACGCCGTGTGCTTGGTGAGCAGCGGCTCCAGCCCCTCCTCGAAGATGGTGGAGCGGCCCGCGTTCAGCAGCTCGACGCGGCGGGGATCGATCTCGACGCCGATGACCTCGTGCCCGAAGTCGGCCATGCCGGCCGCGTGCGCGGCCCCCAGGTAGTTCGTGCCGATCACCGCGACCTTCATCGGTCCCCCTCACTGGTTGGTTTCTCAGGCGGATGCTACCGGTCGGGAGGAACGGGTGGTGACGCCCGCGACACGCGTCGATGACGAGCCGGTGACTCGGCGGGTGGGTCGTCGGAATCCGTGAGTTCGCCCCGGTCGCGCAGGTCGCCGACGATGCGCGCGTAGAAGCTCTCGTCGATGGCGTACCGGCGCCGGTGGATCAGGTAGCTCGCGACGACGAGCGCCACCGGCAGCAGCATCATGATCGCTTTGAGGCCGGCGACGCCGTCGGGGGAGACGTCGGCGGGGCCCTCCGCCCGGTTGATGCCGGTCACGATGAGCGTCGCGGAGACGATCGCCGTGGCCAGCGCGCCGCCGAGCTTGTTGATGAACGGCTGCAGGGCGAACGTGACCGAGCCGTTGCGGCGTCCGAGCTTCCAGTGGCCGTACTCGATGCAGTCGGTGATGAAGACGAGCATCAAGACGACCACGAGGGCCTCGCCGAAGAAGGCCAACAGCCCGGCCACGCCGATCGGGATCATCGCCATCGGCGCGAACCAGAACAAGACGTAGCCGGCGACGCACAGGGCGGTCGCGAGGGAGTACAGGCCCCGGCGCGACAGCCGCCGGCGCAGCAGCGGGAAGGCCGCGAACCCGGCGAGCTGGGCGACGCCGAGCACGGCCGCGAAGGGCGCGTACATGCCCTCGTCGCGGTAGGCGTACTTGAAGAAGTAGACCCCGAGGCTCGTCGTGATCGAGTAGCCCGTCATGAACAGGACCATGGCGACGGCCGTCCAGAGCAGTTGGTCGTTGCCCGTGAGGACGCCCCACACCTCGCGGACCGAGGTCGACCGCCGCCGCCGGACCAGGCGCGGCTCCCGGACGCAGGCCAGCGTGAGCGCCTGCCCCGCCAGCATCACGATCACGACGCCGGCGGCGAAGATCGTCCAGGCGCGGACGCCGCCGCCGAGGGCGTCCGTGATCGGGATGATGCCGACGACCACCGCGAACAGGCCGATCGTCGCGAAGACCTTCGACAGCGAGCCGATGCGCTCCCGCTCGGCCTGCACCAGCGACAGCGCCGGCATCATCGACCAGAACGGGATGTCGTTCGCCGTCCAGGCGAACCCCCACAGCAGGTACACGATGGCGAAGGCGGCGACGTAGCCCGGCCCGCGCACCCCCGGGTCGGCGAACAGCGCGACGGTCACGATCGCGGACGCCACCGCGCCGACGGCCATCCACGGCTTGTACTGCCCCCACCGCGTCCGGGTGTTGTCGACGATCGCGCCCATCGCGATGTCGGTCACGGCGTCCACGAGGCGGGCGACCAGCAGGACGCCCGTGATCCACCACATCGACTCGTCGGTCAGGTCGAGCACCTCGGTGAGGAACACGATCAGGTACATGTTGACGAGCGTGTACAGCATGTCGCGGCCCAGCGTGCCGACCGAGAACGCCCAGCGGTTGACGGCCGCCGAGACCGGCCGCGCGCGGGACACGGGCTGGGAGGCGTCCGGGGGGCCGGGCGGCGCCGGGGCCGCGCCGGTCATCGGGAGCCCTGCGGGTAGCGCTGGGGGGCGACGAACTCGTCGTAGGCGTCCTGGGTGACGCCGCAGTTCGCGGCGATCGAGGCGAAGAACCGCCCGGACGCCCGCATCCGCCGTTGCTGCGTCGCCGGGTCGAGCTCGACCAGGCCGAAGCGGGCCGTCTGGCCCTCGGCCCACTCCCAGTTGTCGGTGAGCGTCCAGTGGTAGTAGCGCTGGACGGGCAGCCGCTCGGACGCCGCGATGCGGGCGAGGTGGTCGTAGAGGAAGCGGGCGCGGAAGGAGTCCGCGGCGTCGGCCACGCCGTTCTCCGTGACGTAGATCGGACCCGGGAAGCGGCGATGCAACCATTCGAGCACGCGGACCAGACCGTCGGGGTAGATCTCCCAGCCCAGATCGCTCACCGGGGCGCCGCGGGCGGTGAGGTTCTGCGGCCCGGAGATCAGCGTGCGGGAGTAGTAGTTGACGCCCAGGAAGTCGTAGTACCGCCCCGGACGCACGCCGCGCGGCTGTACCAGCGGCGCCACGAAGCGGCCGCGGGCCATCGCCTGCGTCAGGGCGCCCTGGAAGACCCAGGCGGTGCCGGACGCGCTGGCCCGGTCGAACGGGTTCGCCGCGTGCAGCGGGTCGAACACGCGCAGGTGCTGCGCGAAACTGACCCGCGCCGACGGCCGCAGGCGGTGGATCGCGCGGTAGGCGTCCAGGTGGGCGCGGGCGAGGCGCGCCGCGACGCCGAGGTAGCCCCGCAGCGTCCGCTCGCCGGGCGGCCACGACCCCTGATAGTAGCCCTGGTAGGCGTAGACGTTGGGCTCGTTGATCGTGATCCACTCGTCGGCGAGGTCGCCCAGGTCCAGCACGACCCGTTCGACGTAGCGCGCGAACGCCGCCAGGGCGGCGTCCGTGCCGAAGCCGCCGCGCTCGGAGAGCCAGCCCGGCTCGCTGAAGTGGTGGAGGGTGACGAGCGGCGCGATGCCGGCGGCGCGCAGGCCCGCGAGCTCGTCGCGGTAGTGCGCGATCGCGGCGGTGTCGAACTCGCCGGGCTCCGGCTCGATGCGCGCCCACTCCAGGCCCATCCGGTAGTGCCGGACGCCGAGCTCGCGCAGCAGGTCCAGATCGTCCGCGACGCGGTTCCAATGGTCGGCGGCGACGGTGGGCCCGCTGCCGTCGCGGGCGCGGCCGCGCGCCGCCCAGCGGTGCCAGTTCGTGTCGGCGTAGCCGCCCTCGATCTGCGTCGCGGACGTGGCGACGCCCAGCTCGCATCGCCGGAGCGCGAAGCTCTCCACCGCGCCTCCTCTCGCCGCCTCGAGATCACCCTAGCGATCCGGGTGTCAGTTCAACCGCGGGCCGGGAAGGAGGGCGTCCGGTACCGTCCGGGGCGACGGGCGGCGCGGGGGCTCAGAGCCCCAAAGCCCCCCGGACGCCCGCCGGCCACGCGGCGGTGCTCATGCCGTGCACGACGAGCAGCGCGATGGCGACGCGCTCGACGCCGAAGCCGACGCACGAGGTGTGCGCGAGCGAGCCGTCGGGGCGCGTGATGCCGAAGTTCTCGGCGAAGTGGGTCTGGTGCAGGTTGCCGGACGCGATCGCGGTCTGCCGGTCCTCGAACAACTGGACGCGGACCTCGTGCTTCAGGCCCTCCTGCAGTTGGCCGTTGGCCAGGATGCGGCCGGCGCGTCCGAAGAACGGGTCGCTCGCCCGGCCGGAGTCGATCGGCAACTGGAAGTCGTCGAACATCGCCAGCGCGTTGGCGAACCATTCGTCGCGGTGGGCGATCGCCCCCTGCTCGGTGCCGAGGTACACCTGCTCGCTGATCCGGAAGCAGACCATCCGCAGCGGGTCGTCCGACGGCTCGAAGCGCAGGCACCAGCTGGACGCCTCGACGCGGTGCTCGCCCTCCAGGACGCCCGCGTACAGCGGGTAGACGTTCTCGCACGTCGCGGGCACCTGCATGAGCCCCGACGGGGTGAAGTGGTGATGCCAGTCCTCGCCGTCCTCGACCTCGCGGATGAGCTGGCGATGCTCCTTGTCCTGGCCCTCGAACACGTTCACCTGGGCGGTGAGCTGCGGGAAGTTGGTCAAGTAGTCGGTCTTGAGGAAGCTCGCGGCCGGGATCAGCGGCGGGAACGTCATCCGCCGGATCTCCTTGGCCGGGTCCTCGGCCGCGAAGTAGCGGCGGCGGATGCCGTCGATGATCGACTCGAACTCGGGCCCGCGACCGACGAGGCCGGCGAAACCGAGCGGGATCTGGTGGCCGTGCTCGACGAGCGCGGCGGTCAGGGCTTCGGGCGTCGTCGTCATCAGGCGTCCTCGGTGAGGGAGCCGACCGTCTCGACGATGCTCGCCACGCTGGCGAACACCTCGCGACGCATCTGCTCGTCGGGGAACTCGATGTCGAAGGCGTCCTCGAGCCCCAGGATGACGTTCACCGTGGCGTGCGAGGACAGCCCGAGGTCGTACAGGTCGGCGTCCGCGGGGGCCGTCGCCGCCTCGGGGACGCGGCCGACCGTGCTCAGGATCTCGCGGACGCGCGGTTCGATTTCCATCAGATGGTCCTTTCTGGGTGGGTACGTGGTGAAGGGGGGCGGGCGAACGAGAGGCGCGTCGCGCCTAGGGCCGCACGGAGGCGATTCCCAGCGCGGTGCCACGGTCGTGCGTGATCGAGACGTCCACGTCGCCGATCCCGCGTTCGGACGCCCACGCCGCGACCTCGCCGGCCAGGCGCGCCCCCGGGCGCCTCTGCTCGTCGGCGACGATCTCGATGCTGCGCCACGGCAGCGCGACGGACGACGGGCAGCGCAGCGCCTTGAAGACGGCCTCCTTCGCCGCGAAACGGCCCGCGAGGTACTGCCGCAGCCGCTCGGGCGACATGCCCGCGGTCGGCGACAGTTCGGCGTCGGTGTAGACGCGCCGGAGATAGCGATCGCCGAAGGCGTCCACGGACGCCCCGACGTCGTCGGTGCTGACCGAGTCGATGCCGATGGACAAACGCAATCACCCCTTCGGCCGGTCATCCTACCGAGCGGGCGGGCCACCGGCCCGACGTTGGCGACCACCGTCCCTTATATGGGGAGCCCTGTCTCGCCGGGTGGTAACCTCGGCCGGGCCGAGGTGTGGGAGGTAGCGGACGGTGGGTGTTCCGACCGGTGAGCCGACGTGGCTCGGGCGTGCCGACCGGCCGCTCGCGGCCTGGGTGCACACCCCCGACAGCGGGGACGCCGCCGGCGTCGTCGTGCTCGTGCCCAGCTTCGGCCGCGAGCAGGAGCTCGCTCACCGCAGCTTCCGGCGCCTCGCGCGCGACCTCGCGCTCGCCGGCTTCGCGGCCGTCCGGTTCGCGTGGACCGGCAGCTCCGACTCCGGCGACCTCGCCGACGACGATGCCGCGGCCGACGTGTGGGTCGACGACCTGAACGCCGTGCTCGACGAGGTCTCCACCTGGACGGACGCCCCGGTGCAGGTGGTCGGCCTCCGCGTCGGGGCCCTCGTCGCCGGCCGCGCGCTCAGCCGCGCGCCGCGCCCGCGCGTCGTCTCGCTGCTGCAGTGGGACCCGCCGGCGGGCGGCCGCATCTTCCTGCGCCAGGAGCGGGCGCTGCTGATGTCCCTCGAGACCCGATCGACGCTGCCGGAGGGCCAGCACGGGGGCATGGGCATCATCTACACGGCCGCGCACGCGGAGTCGCTGCGCGGGCTCACGTTCGAGGTGCCGGCCGCGGACGGCCTGGACGTCGCGGTCGTCGGCCGCGACGGCATCGGGCTGCCGCGGTCGGTGCAAAAGTCCGTGGACGCCGCCGGCGTCCGGACGTGGGATGTCGCCGGTCAGGACGCGATGCTCGAGGCGATCGTCACCGAATCCGCCGTGCCGCTCGGCGCCCTGGCCACCGTCGTGGACTGGGCCGGGGAGCATCGGGCGCCGGAGGCGTCCGTCTCCTGGGAGCGCAGGCCCGCGGTCACGCGGGCCGTGCCGGGCGGCCGCGTCGTCGAGGAGTTCGTCACGGTCGGCCCCGACGCCCTGCCGGGCATCGTCGCGCGCCCCGAGGACGCCCCCCGCTCCGCCCTCCTCCTGCTCGCCGGCAGCTCCGAACCCATGGACGGGCCGAGCGGCATGTGGTCGTGGGCGTCCCGGCGGCTGGCGGTCGAGGAGGGCACGTTCTCGCTGCGCTTCGACCGCAGCGGGGTGGGGGACGCCGCCGACTTCGACGAGCTCACCCAGCCTTTCTCGTTCAGCCGCGCGATGTTGCAAGACGTGGCGGACGCCGTCGGCTACCTCACCCGCGCGAGCGGCCGGACGCCGGTCGCGGCCGGCCTCTGCTCGGGCGGCTACTTCCTGCTGATGACGATCGTCGCGCAGCAGCTCGCCCGGGTGTGCGCGCTGAACGTCCTGTCGTGGGCGCCGGAGATCGAGGACGTCCCGCCGTTCGCGAACGAGATCACCTCGCCGGAAGACCTGGAGGTCGTCGAGGAGCGCAACGAGCACAGCCTGAAGCGCCGACTGCGGACGTGGGCGAAGACGCACATGCCGTACGTCGTGTGGGAACAGCTCGGGTCGGTGTTCCACTTCAACGTTCCGGGGCCGCTGCTGACGCGCGCGTCCCGGCAGACCGAGGTCGTCCTCGCGTTCTCGCGCCTCGACTGGGAGGCGTTCCGGCTGCAGCGCGGCGAGGAGGCGGTGCGGAGGGCGCAGGCGGCCGGGGGACGCCTCACGACGACGCTGGAGTTCCGCATGGACCACTCCCTGCTCGACCCGCTCGCGCGGGCGGCGGTGCTGCCGATCCTGCGGGACCTGGTGCGCGACTGAGCGGTCGGCGGGCGTCCGGGGGGGGTCAGCTCAGGACGAGGTCGCTGTAGGCGGCCACCACGTCGCGCCGCTCGGCCTCACGCGTATAGGTGGACGCGATGAACTCCCGGGCGCCGAGCGCCGGCCCACGCAGCGCGTCGGGGTCGGCCGCGTCGGCGGCGGTCAGCTCACTGACGGCGTCCACGAGCCCGAGGACGTCGCCGTGGGCGACCGCGCGGGCGTGACCGCCGTCGAAGAGCTCCTGCCCGCCGAAGCCGTGCGACCCGACCACGAACACCCCGGAGGCCATCGCCTCGGCGACCGGGTAGCCGAAGCCCTCCTGGAACGTGGTCGACAGGAACAACCGGCTGTTGCGCAGTTCGGCCGCGACCTGGGTCTGCGTGAGGCCGTCCAACGGTCGAACCTCCCAGCCGTCGAGCGCGCCCGTGTTCTTCAGCAGCCGCAGCGCCATCTGCGCCTCGCGCAGGCCGCGGCGCGGCATGTAGACCAGCCGGCGGGCGGGCAGGCCGTCCAGCGGGTGGAACAGGTCGGTGTCCACGAACAGGTGGACGCGGCGGACGTCCTGATCGGGGAACGCCAGCGAGACCAGCCGCCGCGACTGCTCGGAGACGACGATCGTGGCCAGCGGCGCCTGCGGCGACGCGTAGTGGGCGTCCACGGCATCCGGGTGGGTGTCCCAGGTGAGGTGGCCGCTCTGGTTCAGCACGACGTGCCGGACGTTGATGCCGCGCCGCGGCAGCAGGTCGGTCTGCAGCTCGCCGATGACCAGCAGATCCCGCGGACCGACGCTGGCCGCCGTCACGTCGGTCACATCGGTGTCGTTGTCGAACCACGTGCACCGGAAGCCGGGCCGCTGGTGCAGGATCGTCGCGGGGATGCCCGCCGAGTTCAGGATGTCGACATGCCGGTACATCACCCGGATGCCGCCGGCCGGCACGTTGGTGTCCGGCGTCAGGAACAGCGCGCGCGGAGGCCCGACCTGCTCGGCGCTCACCGGAATGCGGGCGGCGTCGTGCTCGCGATCACGCTGCCACTGCCGGATCTGGCGCGCGGCGTCCTTCACCGTGGATGCGATCATCGGGCGTTCACCTTCGCAGGGTCGTCGATCACGAAATACAACTCGTCCCGCTGGGCGCGCGACACGACGTCCGGCGGCAGTGCCAGGGTGTCGCCGGCGGCGCCCATCTGCGTGGCGTGGGCGTCCAGCGCGGCGCTCTTGACGCGCGCGACGCCGTTCACCGGGACGCTCAGCATCCTGCTGCGCGCCAGCGACACCGCACCCTTGCTGAGGCTCGTCGCGCTGGAGAACGGCCAGGACGCCCACAGCCACACGGGGTACTCGAGATGGAGCGGCCGCTGGGGCGTCCGGCGAAGGGCGGCCCGCAACGCCTGCGCCGCGGCCGCGTGGTCGGGGTGGGGCTCCTCGAGCGCGGTCACCGCGACGATGGTCGGCCGGAACCGATCGATCTCCTCGGCGATCACGTCGGTGAGCTCGGCGAGCGACCCGCCGAGGGCGCCGTCCGGCAGGTCGAGCTGCCGGACGTCCTCCCGGGCCAGGCCCAGCGCCTCGGCCGCCTCGAGCAACTCGCCGGCCCGGGCCTGGGCGAGCTGCACATCCTGGACGCCGGCCGCGTGCGCCCCGCGCGTCGCGGCGACGATGCGCACCTGGGCGCCGACCTGGGCGGCGTGCGCCATGAGGGCGCCCGCGCCGAGCGTCTCGTCGTCGGGGTGCGGTGTCACGACGAGGATGCGGTCGCCCCCGACGATCTGCAGGGGCGTGGCCCGCCGGCGCAGCAGCCTCTCGGACGCCAGCCGTGCCTGCAGCCCGGTCGCGGACACGGCGCGCTTCAGCGCCGCGAGGCGTCCGGTCTTCGGCTGGGTGCGCGGGCTGCCGATGGCCTCCAACTCGGTCTCGGCGTGCTCGTCGGAGAGCAGCACGAACGGGGACGGCCGGTCGTTGGGGCTGATCACCGTCGCCATCGCCCGGGTGACGTCGGCGGCGGTGAAGGCGTCGGGATCGGACTGGATCGCCAGCCCGCGTCCGGAGAGCTCGTCGGCGATGAGCTGCTGATGATCGTCCACGTGTTCGCCGTACTGGTGCTTGCGCGGCAGCAGGATCGGGCATTTGCCGTGATCGAGCGCCATGAGCGCCGAGCCGACGCCGGCGTGGGCGATGACGAGGTCGGCGTCCTCCATCGCGTCGGCCAGCACCGACGGGTCGACGAAGTCGTGGCCTTCGATGGGGAATCCGCTGACGTCGGTGCAGCCGGTCTGCCACAGCACCTCCACGTCGCGTGTCGCGATCTGCGGCAGCAGGCGCAACACGGCGGCGACGGCGCGGCCGTAATCGTAGGCGCGCATCGTGCCAAGGGTCACGACGATCCGCCGCGCACGGCGCGGCCCGGGGGACGCATGCTCGCTCACCTGATAGCCGTCGAAGACCGAGCCGCGGTAATGCCAGGCGTGGCGCGCCGCGGTGCGGTACTGCGTGTACAGCCGGACGCCGGGCAGGCGCGACACCGTGCTGCCGGTCAGGCTCGGCGTCGCCACGCGTGCCGCGCTCTCGACGTAGTGGCACTCGATCCCGAGCGCGCGACCGACGACGAAGAACGGCACGGCGAGCCCCGCCCCGGTCGAGACGATGCGCCGGACGCGGTGGCGGCGGATGCGCATGAGCGCGCGCGGGATCGTCCGGAGGGCGGCCAGCACGTCCCGCTGCGGGACGTCGGGGGTCGGGTCGACCGATTCTCCGGCGAGCAGGTCGCGCGCCTGAGGGGAGTCGGGGACGGCCCACACCATGGGCCCCTGCGGCACGAGGCGCGGGGCGAGCGCGATGAGCTCGGCCAGGTGGCCGCCGGCCGATGCGACCAGCAGGGTGGTCGCGTCATTCTCGGTCGGCACGGGAGTTTCCTTTCACGTCGGCTAATCGAAATTGCCGTGGGCCCGGACGCGCCGTTCGAGGCTGGCGAGTCGAGCCCTGAGCTTGTTTTTCAGATTTTCTGTCCGTGTGTACGGTCTCACCCGGTGGGGCCACTTCCGAAGTAATGCGCGCTCCGCTCGATCGAACGCCGACCGGTCACCGAAACCTCCCTTGGTGTGGTGAATCACCCCGAGTTGGCGGGTGACGACGCGCAATCCAGCCTCCCGCGCCTGCAGGCAGACGTCGACGTCGTATCCATGAAACTCTGGGAAAGAACCTTCATCGAAGCGCACGGTTTCCAAGGCGCGCGGGCTGAGGACGAGCAGCATTCCGTCCACGGCGTCCACGTCCGCCTCGGCGGGCCTGAAACTCACCAATCCGCGCGATTCCTGGACGCGCCCACGTAGGCGGCGGGCGTCCCACCATGCCAGCGAGGAGAGCCCGGCGCCCCCGACCGTTCCGGCGATCCCGACGTCCGGTTCCCGGACGGCCTTCAGGACGCGGGCGCGGAAGTCGCGGGACGTGATCTCGACGTCGTCGTGCAGGAGGACGAGGGCCTCCGCATCGGCGGAACGAGCCCGGTCGATGAACCCGTTGTAGACGCGGCAGATTCCCTCGGTGCCCGGGAGCGCCCAGGCCTGGTCGCCGTCGCGCAGCCTGGGCTCGATGGTCGGTTCGGAGATCGTGTTGTACTTCTCGCCGGTACCCCCCACGCAGGTGCCGTAGACGATCATGATCCTCCTGATCCGGGTGCGCGCCAGGCCCCAGTATTGACGCCGGGCACGGGTTGCGCAACGCGAGGGTGCAACCGTTTGCACTTGTCAGGACTCGGTCGTTGCCGGCCGGTGCGCCGTGTAGACATCCCGCAGTTCGAGGATGTGGCGTTTCAGCCACAACCCGGTGGTCACCAGGTAGACGATCACCCCGGCGATGCCGCCGGCCGCGAGCGCACCGAGAGGGACGCCGATCAGGGTCGCGGTGTAGTGCGCCGCCAGCCCGGCGAGCGCCGAGCCGATGACCGGGCGGATCAGCTCCGGCTTGATCCACGACAACCCGACGCCGGCCCCCCGGGCCGCGACGACGAGGAAGGCCGGGATCACGATGAGCGCGCCGACGGCGACGTGCGCCAGGGCGGCCCCCACGTAGCCCCACTGGTTCACGAAGAGCAGCATGACGGGCACGAGCACGATGAACCACGCGATCTCGATGCGCAGGAGCCAGCGCGTCATGCCGAGCGCCGTGAAGAAGTCGGTCAGCAGGGCCTGCACCAGCCGGACGACGGTGAGGAACCCGAGCACGATGAGGGGCGCGGCGGCGGGGGCCCAGTTCATGCCGTAGACGGCCGTGATCAGGGGCGTCGCCAGCCCGATGATGAGCGCGGCTCCGGGCAGCGCGATCGCCCAGAGCGCGGTCAGGAGCGATCTCAGATGGAATCTCAGCATCGTGATATCGCCCTGCGAGCGCGCGAACGTCGTGGTGGTGATGTTCAGCATGATCTGGCTGAGGATGCCGATCGGCCACGCTGCGATCGTGAAGGCGAGGTTGTAGTAGCCGAGGTCCGTGGCGCCGCGGAGGCGTCCGACCGCGAAGGTGTCGACGTTCGTGATCAGCACGTTCACCGACATCGCGAGGGCCAGGGGCAGGCTGAAGCGCAGCAGGGCCCCGGCCTCCTTGGTGTTCCACCCGAACCCGTAGCGCTCGCCGACCACCGCGTTCAGGACGACGGCCGAGACCGCCTGCCCGATGAATCGCGACCAGGCGAGGGCCATGACGCCCCAGCCGGCGAGAGCCAGGATGACCAGGAGGGCGGAGGAGACGACGAAGTTCGAGGCGTCCGAGTAGAAGCGCTGCTGTTGCCGGTAGTCGCGCGCGAGCACCATCGCGGGCACCGAGCCGAGGCCGCCCAGCACCATGGTGGCGGCGAGCACCTGGACGGCGGTGGTGGCCTCGCCGGTGCCGAACGCCTCCGACAGGGGGCGGGCGAAGCCGGCCATCAGGCCGGCGAGCACCAGCGTCGCGCCCATGTTGAGCGTCATGACGGTGGGCCCGATCTCCTTGGTGCGATGCACCTCGCGCAGGATCGCCTGGGTGACGCCCATGTCCGACAGCGTCGCCACGACCCCGTAGATGGTCGTCGCCACGGCGAACGCGCCGAACTCGCTCGGCGCGATCAGGCGGGCGGCCACGATGCCCATCAGGAACTGGGCGATGCGGATGAGCATCGCGCCCGTGGCGCTCCAGCGAAGGCCGCGGCCGACGCCGGAGAAGTCGGCGGTCGAGTCGGGTTCAGCGGTCGACATCGGGGAGCACCATCGCGTCATGGGCCACATCGGCCCGGGCTAAGCGACACGCAGCACCGCATAAACCCACCATGACGCAGAAGATGCCCGCTGACTGCGGGAAAGAGAAGGCGTCGAAGAAGAGGAGGGAGACGGCGCCGGCAGCAGCGCCGCCGAGGAGCGCCGCGGCGCAATCCCGGTCGACGCTACGGACGAAGAGGCGGCGGGCCTTCCATGCGCAGAGGAGGGCGGCACCGATGAGGAGCAGCAGCGCGGCGAGGCCGAGCAGACCTGTTTCGAGGGTGAACTGCAGGTACAGGTTGTCGAGAATCCAGTACTTCGGCAGGAACGTGCCGAAGCCGCGACCCAGGATCGGGTTCTCGCTGAAGAACGCCGACGCGATCGCGTAACTGTTGACGCGGGAGGCCACCGACGGATCGTCGGCCGCTCCGGTGAACATGCCGCGCAGCGTACCGGCCAAGCCCGGCATTGCGAAGCTGACCGCCAGGAGACCGACGACGCCCACGGCGATCAGCCAGCGGCGCAGCCTGGCGGGGAAATTGAACAGCAGCGGGATGATGCCGACGGCGGCGCAGATGAGCGCGGTGCGGGAGATCGAGAGCAGGGACGCCAGCCCCATGAGTCCGACGCCGATCCAGCTCCACACGCGCGTGGACGTCCGCTCGGCGCGGAACGCCAAGGTGACGGTCAGCGGCAGCAGCATCGCGAGGACCGAACCCAGCTCGATGGGGTTCGTCGCCGTCGCGACCGGCCGGACGCGTCCGGAACGGACCTGGAAGTCGACCGGCGACGTCTCGTTCGGCGCGAGGCCGGGCAGGCTGAACGCGTCGACGATGAGCTGCCGGGAGAGCGCCTGAGCGATAGCCAGGACGCCGATGAGCGCCCCGGCGATCGTGAGCCGTCGCAAGAGGACGCGCCAGCGCTCGGTGGAGGTCAGCCCGTCGTTGAGCGCGAGGATGACGCCGCACATGCCGATGGCGCGGAGCAGCCCCGAATCGGCGACGCTGCGCTCGTCGTCGGGCAGCGGCAGGAGGGCCGAATGCGCGTAGACGATGAGCAGCACGACGAGGAACACGATCGCGGCCCGGCGCACCGGCGACACGCCTCCGGGCATCGCCTCCCACCGGTTCACCTGCTCCCAGGCCCACCAGGCGAACGCGGCGATGCCGATGAGCATGCCGGGCACGCCGAGGCTGCCCATCGCGGTGATGGTCTGGTTGGACGGGATCAGCAGGAGCGCGAACAGGTAGACCGTGAACACGGTCGTCCCGTCGAGCCCCGTCGGCCCTGCCGGACGCCGCGCCCGGCCGGTGGACGCGACGGCGGCGTCCGTGCGGGTCATTCGATCCCCGCGGCGCGGGCGCTCACCGTCGTGCGCGCCTGCCGCTTGGCGGTGCGGCGCGAGGTCGCGAGGCCGTCCACCAGGCCCAACCCGAGCAGGAGCACGGCGATCGTGCCGACGCCGGCGAGGCCGGCGGCCTGAATCTGCTTCGTCTGGACGACGGCCGGGTCGGCCGTGGCCGTGACCTGCATCGCGGTGATGCGGTTCTGCGGCTGGATGCCGAGTTCGGTCTGGATGCGGGTGAGCGTCTGCGGCACCTGCGCGTTGACGAGCTGGATGCCGCGCTGGGCGTCCTCCGCGCTGCCGGCGACGGACTCGACGACGATGAGAGGCGACTGAGACGTGTCGTCGGACTTCGAGGTGATCGTGGCCGACGGAACCTGCTGGGCGATCCGCCGCGTCACCCCGTCGGAGGCGAGGTCGCGCACGACGATGTCGCGCGCGTCGGTGAGCCCGTTGAGGTAGAGCAGCTGGTTCTGCGTCGAGGGCCGGGACTGGTCGGCTGCCGCCGTCATCACCGTGCGCGGCGGGATCAACACCGTGGTGCTCTGCGCCCGGTAGCTCGGCCCGACCTGCGTGTAGACGAGGAGAGCGACCCCCGCCGCCAGTAGCAGCGCCACGACCGTGAGGTACCAGCGCCGCTTGAGAGCGCCCATCACGTGGCTGAGATTCATCCAATGCCCCTTGCTGAAACGATGTTTGGCTACGTCCGAAAACCGTAACCGTCGGCCGACATGCTATCGAGGACCCAGGTCGTTGCTAAAGTTGCGCCCGGCTTACGGAAAAAAGAGGAGCAATACCCGTGACAATGCGACAAACGCTGCAGGCTTGTGCGAGGCGGTGGCCCGTCCTGCTGCTCGGGTTGCTGCTCACTGCCGGTGCGATTGGTCTGTTCGGGGCCGGCCACGAGATCTACCGGGTGCGCACCGAGGCGGTTCTCAACGAGCCGCTGGAGGCTGCACCGCGGCGCATCCTCACCAATAATTCGAACAGCGCGGTCCCGACCGTGCATCTGCTGGCGGCCCTCGCGAACAACGGGCTGCCCTCCTACCACTTCTCGGGGTCGGATGCCCCGCTCTACGGTCTCGGCATCACGCCGCGCTCCAGCGTTCGGGTGAACAACGTCGGCGGCCAGTGGGCTAGTCAGGTGAGCGAACCCAGCGTCATCGTCGAGTCGATCGACTCGACGGAAGAGGGTGCGCGGCGTCGGTTCGACGCGACGCTCAACAACCTGCAAACCCGGCTGACCATGCTGCAGGAAGACATGCAGGTGCCCGCGCGGGCCCGCATGACGCTCCAAGGGTCGCCGGGCGACCCGCCGATCGAACACATCACGCCTAGTCAGCCCAGGGCCTACGCCGCGATCGCCGTCGCCGGCCTCTTCATCTCGGTGGGCGCCGCCCAGTTCGCGGACCGCAGGCTCCCGCGGCGTCCTTCTCGAAAGAATGCAACTGTCGCCATGAATTGAGCTCAGAAATTGTCCATCCCTCACGTATTTCTCACGCGCTTCAATCTGCCCAGCGAGGGCGTGGAGAGCATGATTCGGGCCAAGGAAGGCTGGCTTCGCGACCGAATTGTGCTGTTCGACCGCTACTCGGTCCCGTCCGTGCGCGGGCAGGACACCGGCGACGTTTTCTGGATCGTTTACCTCGATCCCGAGAGTCCCGCATGGTTGAAGCAACGAATGTCTCAACTCGAGAGCGAGGGGCTCTTGGCCCCGATCTACCGCGAGACGGTGAGCGACGACGATCTCGCGGAAGACATTCGCCGCGTCGTCGGCCATGATCGCGGGCCGGTCATCACCTCGAATCTCGACAACGACGACGGCCTCGCGACGGATTTCGTCCGGCGGCTGCGCCAGGCCAGGATCACCGCGCCGCGCACGGCGCTGTATGTCGTCTTCGGGCTCATCAAACACGGCGAGCAATTGTTCCTGCGGCACGACCGCGACAACGCGTTCTGCGCGGTCCGCGAAGATCTGACCGAGCTGCGCACCTGCTGGGCGGACTGGCACAACCGGCTGAGCCGCCACATGCCCGTGGTGGAGGTCGACGGCCCTCCGGGGTGGCTGCAGGTGGTGCACGGCAACAACGTGAGCAACCGCGTGCGCGGACGCCTCGTCGGCCCGGACGCCTACCGCGCCGCCTTCCCGGGGCTGCTCGACGACGTGACCGAGCCGAGCCGGACGGCGAAGCTGCGGTCGGGCGTCGTGGACTCCCCGGTGCGGTTCCTGCGCGACCGCGGACGCCAGGCGATCCGCGTCGGGCTGGTGCGCATCATCGGGCGCGAGGGCTTCGATCGCCTCAAGTACCGCGGGGCCGGCGTGCTCGCGGGCGTCCGCAGGCGAGTCGGGGGCGTTTCTAGCTGACGTTCTCCACACCCTGGTGTGGAGAACGTCACACGGCCCCGGCGTCACTCCTTCGTGGCCTCACATGCCGGGCAGCGTGTAGCGGCCCACGGCCATGGCGGCGATGACCCCGCCGTCCGCGAGGAGGTCGGAGCCCGTGATGAACCGTTGCCCCATCAGGAAGGCGCAGATCTCCCCGATTTCGTCGGGCGTCCCTGCGCGACCGGCAGCGGACGCCGCGAGCATCTGCCGATAGCCCTCGGCGCCCGGGCCCGCCATCTCCTCGCGCGCCAGGGGGGTGATGATGACGCCGGGGCTGATGGAGTTCAGCGTCGCCCCGCGGTCGCCCCATACCGGCGCCTGGTACTGCACGCGCGCCGCGTTGGCCTGCTTCGCGACGCCGTAGGCCGCTCCCGAGTTCGGCAGCTCCTTCAGCCAGGGGAGAGCGGCGAGTTCGCCGGCCGGCGTCTGCCCGAGCGCCGCACGTTGCTCAGGCGAGAGGGGCGGCATCATGTGCCCGGCCTGGCTCGCCACCACGATGCCCGACCCGCCCGGCGCGACGATCGCACCGAAGGCGTCCAAGACGAGCGCGGTGCCGACGAGGTCGACCGCCACGACCTGCTCCGCCGTCGCCTGGACCTGCGACACCCCGGCCGCGTGGATCACGTGGGTCACGTCGCCCAACGCGGACGCCCGCGCCGCCAGCGCGGCGACGGACTCGGCGTCCGCCACGTCCACGCCCGCGACTTCGGTGACGAACCCGGCGTCGGCCAGCGTCTCGGCGGCGGCGCGCGCCCCGGCCGGGTGCAGATCGGCGATCAGGACGGTGCGACCCGCGCCGACCCGGCGGGCGATCGCCTGGCCGATGGATCCGGCCCCGATGAGAACGACGACGTCTGTCATGACGACCCCTTAAAGACTGATGGTCTTTTGGATGTGCGGTAACGTAACAGACCGATGGTCTGACGCGCAAGATCGAAGAGGGCAGGGCAACGATGGACACCGACTTCCGGAGGGCCCGCACCGACGAGCAACGGGCGGTGCGACGTGGCGACATCCTGACGCTCACGCGGCGGCTCTTGGCCGAACACCGGGTCGCCGATGTGAGCCTGAACGAGATCGCCCGGCGGGTGGGCCTGGCCAAGTCGAACGTGCTGCGCTACTTCGGCTCGCGCGAGGCGATCCTGCTGGTGCTGCTCTCCACCGACTACGAGGAGTGGGTCTCACACGTCCTGGCCGCGCTGCCCTCCACGCCCGCCACCGATGACGCGCTCGCCGGGGCGCTGGCGTCCACCCTCGCGGACCAACCGCTGCTGTGTGAGTTGCTGACCGCGGCTCCCACCGTGCTGGAGCACAACGTCACTCCCGACGAGGTGAGGGGCTTCAAGCTGTCGATCCAAGGTTCGATGGAGCGTCTGGTCGACGGCATCGAGGGCCGCCTCGGCGACTGGAACGAACGCCAGCGCGGCCAGTTCCTCGGCGGACTGCACGCCTTCATCACGCATACGTGGGGGCTCGCGAACCCTTCCCCCGCGCTGGTGGCCGCCATGGCCGTCGAGCCTCGGATCGTGGGCCTTCCCGGCGGCTTCGGCCAGGTGCTTCAGGACGCCCTGGCGACGCTGCTGGCGGGCGTCCGGGCCGCGTAGGGTGCGCGGGATGGGGTCGGGACGCCACCCCGACACGCACGCCCGCGGCGTCCGGGTGTGCGACGTTCTCCACAATCCAGTGTGGAGAACGTCAGGTAGAAACGCCCGCGGGCTAGTGGATGCGGTAGATGTGGTAACTCGACTCCTGGGCGAAGTTGTCGGTGAACGTGCCGTCGCCGTTCATGGGGATGGTGCGGTTCTCGTCGACGACCTCCACCGTGCGGCCCTTGAGCTCGTCCGGCACCTGGAACGTCCGCTGCCCCGGGTCGGAGGCGTTGTCGACCATCGCGAACACGTACGCCGAGCCGTCGTGGACCTTCAACATGGTGTCCAGCCCGTCGCCGAACTTGTACTTGTAGCTTTGGGTGTTGATGACCGGCGCGAGCCGGTGGACCTGGTTGTTCAACGCCCCCACCGCGTTCACGTTGGCCGCGGCGCAGTGGTTCGGGTTCATCTGGACCTCGCGCACCAGGCTCGTGCCCTTGCACTGCCCGGTGAACGACTGGTTGAACCACGCGAGGCCGCGCGCCTCGTGGATGATCGAGCTCATCGCCGCGCCGGTGGCCTGCTCCGGGGTCACCTTGAGGTCGTCGTTGCCGCTGCCCATGCCGTTGTAGATCTCGACGAAGTTCCACAGGGGCAACAGCTTGCCGTCGGCGGCGTCGCGCAGGCGCAGGGCGTCGACGGTGCGGCCGTAGCTGGACGCCGTCCGGCAGTACTTCTGCCCGGTGTTGGCCGGGTACTGGGCCGGGTTGTAGCCGGCCTGCGAGCAGTAGGGGACCGTGTAGAAGTACATGTCCATGCTCACGACATCGCTGTAGTTGTTGACGTAATCTTCGGCGACGCCGGTCGGGAAGTCGCGGTTCATGATGAGCTGGGTGAAGTTGGAGTACCGGAACCGGCCCTCCTTGCCCGTCTCCGCCTTACGCTTCGCCATCTGCGCCAGCCCCGGCTTGGGCTCGAAGCGGCCGTCCGCCTCGTCCTCCAGGAAGTCGCCCACCCAGTTGGTCGACTGGGCGTTGAACGAGTCGTTCAGCTTCTCACCGATCCAGAAGAGCCCGTTGCGCTGGAAGAGCCCGTAGTCGGTGCCCTTGTCCATCCCGACGTAGGTGTTGAACCCCATCTTCTTGTCGTACTGGGCCTCGGCGTCGGAGCTGATGCCGTTGTACCAGATCAGCACCGGGAAGAACGACGGGTCGCTCCAGCCGGCGGCGTCCGCCTTGGCGAACTTCTTGTAGTACGCGGGGCCGCCCTCCCACGGGATGCGTTCCAGCGAGAGCGAGGTGATCGGCTGGCCCGGTGCGGCGGCGGTGGGCGCTGCGCTCGGTCCGGACGCCGGCGGCGTCTGGGTGGGCGCCGTCGTGCAACCGGCCGCGAGCACGAGCGCGGCGATCGTGGACGCCGCGGCGAGCAGGCGTGGGCGGGTGGTCGTCATCTGCGGTTCAACTCCAGAAGGTGGGGTGCAGTGGTCCAGACGGTCAGCGACGGTACCGCGTTGCTGGGTCAGCGCGACGTGTCGTCGCGTTCCCAGCGGGCGGTGCTGCCGGCGCGATCGTCGAGGCGGCGCGCAACCCGCGCCGCGATGACGATCGCGATGTAGGCGAGCGCGTCCGCGATCGCGAACGGCGAGGGGGCGTTGCTCCGGAGCAACTCGACGAGCGTCGATCCGGACGCCGACCGCTCGCCGGGCCGCGGGGTCGCGTCCGCGTCCTCCCGGCGGTAGACGCGTTTGAGGGTCCGGACGAGCGCCCGCGTGGTGCGCGGCACGTGCACCCGGACGGGGTCCGCCGCGACGATCGCCTTCTCGTGGCCGGCGAACATCGTCTCGACGAACAGGTCGTCGGCCTCGTCGGTGGGGAACCGGTCCCAGCGGGCGCGGCCCGCCTCCGACACCGCGAAGAAGCCGGCGCCCCACAGCGCGGAGACGAGCGACGGCGTCCGCGAACGCGCCCGATAGAAGGCCCTGACCAGCCCGGACGCCTCGGCCGTCGCGTACTCAAGCGGCGGCCGGGCGGCCAGGACGCGTCCGGACTCGAGCGCCCGGACGACCGCCCGGACGGCCGCCGGCGAGACCTCGACGTCGGCGTCCAGGTAGAGACGCGGGAACGCCAGCCCCTGCTCCTCGGCCGCGTTCATCGCGGCCTGCTTGGAGGCGACGGGCAGATCGAGCACCCGGACGTCGAGCCCGGGGCGATGCCGGGCCGCGACCTCCTCGGTGCCGTCGGTGCAGCCGTTGCAGGCGACGACGACGTCCATGCCCGGCAGGCCGCCGTCGGCGGCGAGGCCGTCGAGGAGGCGTCCGATGACGCCCGCCTCGTTGTGCGCAGGGATGATGATCGCGCCCGTCAGCGGCGAGTCGTCGATGGGTGCGGGGCGGGTGGCGTGGGGGAGCGAGCCCCACGACGACCGGTCGAGCAGCGCCCGCAGCGCCGCCCGGGAGCCGGGCTTGAACGCGCGAGCCGTGTGCTGGGCGATGAGGATGCCCCGGAAGGCCAGCGCGCCTCCGGGGGTGTGGTGCGTCTCGAAGTCCCGGACGCGATTGACCGCCTCCAGCGCGACCTGCGCCGGCGAACTGCCGGACGCCCCACCCACGTGGACGACCTCCGCCGCCGGCACGAAGCGGACGCGGAACCCGGCCTGGCGCACGCGGCGCGCGTACTCCGTCTCCTCCGAGTACAGGAAATACGACTCGTCCCAACGGCCGACCCGCTCCCAACACTCCCGGGAGACCGCGAGGGCGGCCCCGCTCACCCAGTCGACGTCGCGCGGCGTCTCGTAGTCGGACGCCGCCCGCAGCGTGTCCCCCCAGGCCACGGGCCGGGACGCCCACTTGCCGCCGAAAAGCGCCTCGCCGAGCGTGCCGAGCAGGTCGGCGTCCTTGCGGAGGCTGTGGAACAGGTGCCCGTCGGGCCCGACGATGCGCGGCGCGGCGAGGCCCACGCCATCGACGAGGGCGTCGGCCAGAGCGCGCAGCGAACCGGGCCGGGCGACCAGGTCGGGGTTCAGGATCGCGATCGCGGACGCGGTGGGATCGACGTGGGTGAGCCCCACGTTGACGCCGCCCGCGTAGCCGAGGTTGCCCCCGGAATCAAGGAACGTGAGCCGGTCCAGCCCCGGCGTCCCGTGCAGCGCGGCGACCGCAGCGCGCGTGTCGTCGGTCGAACCGTTGTCGACGATGAGCACCTGAAGAGGCAGCCCGAACGCGGCGTCCGGGAGAGAGCGAAGCAGCCCCCCGATCTCGCCGGCGCTGTTGTAGGTGACGGTGATCACGCAGAGAAGAGGCCCCTCGGCACTCATGTGCGTCCTCCTGACGAGTATTCCCGCGACCACCCTAGGGGAGCAGGGCGTCAACCCTGGAACGTGTGGATCATGCGTCGCGACAGGATAGGCTGCAGGCCGAACGCGAACGATAACGTTCGGTGCCTTCAGGCATCGAGGCCCATGTGCGGCTGTGGCTGCGCACGAAGGAGACAACACCAGCATGACCGAGACGAAGTACGTCTACGACCTCAATGAGGGCGATATTTCGATGAAGCCGCTCCTGGGCGGCAAGGGCGCCGGCATCGCCGAGATGAAGCGCATCGGCGTCCCGGTTCCGGACGCCTTCACCGTGACCACGCAGGCGTGCGTCGCGGCCATGAACAACGAGGGCGATTGGCCCGACGGACTGAAGGATCAGATCGACGGCGGCCTCGCCCGCCTCGAGGAGCGCACGGGCAAGAAGCTCGGTGACGCCACCAACCCGCTGCTGGTCTCGGTCCGCTCGGGTGCCGTCCAGTCGATGCCCGGCATGATGGACACGATCCTGAACCTCGGCATCTCCGACGAGACGGTTCCGGCCGTCGCCGCGCTGGCCGACAGCGAGCGCTTCGCCTACGACTGCTACCGCCGCTTCATCCAGATGTACGGCGAGGTCGTCGAGGGCATCGACCAGCACGTGTTCGAGGACGCGCTGACCGCCATGAAGGAGGCGAAGGGCGTCCAGCAGGACACGGATCTCACGGCCGAGGATCTGAAGGAGCTCACCCAGACGTTCAAGGACCTCGCGAACGAGGCCCTCGGCGGCCACTGGACCACCGACCCGGTCGAGCAGCTGCACCGCGCCGTCAACGCCGTCTTCAAGAGCTGGCTGAACCCGCGCGCCGAGGTCTACCGCCGCGCGAACGGCATCTCTCGCGACCTCGGCACGGCCGTCAACGTGCAGCAGATGGTGTTCGGCAACCGCGGCGAGACGTCCGCGACCGGCGTCTGCTTCTCCCGGAACCCCGCCACCGGCGCGAAGGAGCTCTACGGCGAGTTCCTGACCAACGCCCAGGGCGAGGACGTGGTGGCCGGCATCCGGACGCCGCGGCCGCTCGGCGAGATGGAGGGCGTGCTGCCCGAGGCCTTCCATGAGCTGCTCGACACGATGGCGAAGCTCGAGCTGCACAACAAGGACATGCAGGACATGGAGTTCACCATCGAGGATGAGAAGCTCTACATGCTGCAGACCCGCAACGGCAAGCGCACCGCCGCCGCCGCGGTGAAGACGGCCGTCGACATGGTCGAAGAGGGCCTCATCACCACCGACGAGGCGCTGCTACGCATCGAGCCGGCTCAGCTGGACGCCCTCCTGCACCCCGGCATCGACCCCGACAACGCCGAGTCCCCGATCGTCACCGGTCTGCCGGCGTCCCCCGGCGCGGCCGTGGGCGCGCTCTCGTTCAACGCCGACGACGCCGCCGAGCGCGGCAACGCGGGCGAGCAGGTCATCCTGGTCCGCTACGAGACGACGCCCGACGACATCCACGGCGTGATGGTGAGCCAGGGCGTCCTGACGGCCCACGGCGGCATGACGTCGCACGCGGCCGTCGTCGCGCGCGGCATGGGCATCACCTGTGTGGCGGGCGCCCCCGGCATCAAGATCGACCCGCTGGCGGAGACCGTCACGATCGACGGCACGACCTACGGCAAGGGCGACACGCTCACCCTCAACGGCACCACCGGCGACGTGTTCGCCGGGGCGCTGAAGCTCGTCCCGCCGTCCATCAACGAGGACTTCCAGAAGGTCGGCGAGTGGGCGGACGCGGCCCGCCGGCTCGGCGTCCGCGCGAACGCCGAGAACTTCGAGGACGCCTCGAAGGCCCGCGAGCTGGGCGCCGAGGGCATCGGCCTGGCCCGCACCGAGCACATGTTCATGGTCGCCGACCGCCTGCCGGCCGTCCGCGAGATGATCCTGGCCGAGAACGAGGAGCAGCGCGCCGCCGCCCTCGCGAAGATCCTGCCGATGCAGCAGAAGGACTTCGAGGCGATCTTCACGGCGATGAAGGGCCTGCCGGTCACCGTCCGGCTGCTCGACCCGCCGCTGCACGAGTTCCTGCCGAACCTTGTCGAGCAGTCCCTGCTGGTGCAGAAGCTCGAGATCGAGGGCGCCCCCGAGGCCGAGCTGGCCGCCGAGCGCGAGACGCTGGCGCAGGTCAAGAAGCTGCACGAGCAGAACCCGATGCTCGGCACCCGCGGCTGCCGCCTGGCGATGCTGTACCCCTCGATCCCCGAGATGCAGGCCCGCGCGATCATCAAGGCCGCGCTCGCCGTGCAGGAGCGCGAGGGCGAGACCGTGGGCGTCGAGATCATGATCCCGCTGGTCGCGTTCGAGTCCGAGTTGAAGACCCAGCGCGAGATCGTGACCAAGGCTGTCGAGGACGAGTTCGAGCAGGCCGGCAAGCGGCTCGACTACACGATCGGCACGATGATCGAGATCCCGCGCGCCGCCCTCGTGGCGAACGAGATCGCGAACCAGGCCGACTTCTTCAGCTTCGGCACGAACGACCTCACCCAGACCGGCATCGGCATCAGCCGTGACGACGCCGAGGCGGGCTTCCTCGGGTCGTACGTGAACGACGAGGTCATCGCGTCCAACCCGTTCAGCTCCCTCGACCAGTCCGGCGTGGGCCAGTTGGTGCAGATCGGCGTCGAGAAGGGCCGCTCCACCAAGCCCAACCTGAAGACCGGCGTGTGCGGCGAGCACGGTGGCGACCCGGCGTCCATCGAGTTCTTCCACAAGGCGGGGCTGAACTACGTGTCCTGCTCGCCGTTCCGTGTGCCGATCGCCCGCCTCGCGGCGGCGCGCGCGGCGCTGCTGGAGAAGCAGGGCCAGTGAGGCTCCACTAGGGCGAACGAAAGGCCTCGACCCCCGCGAGGGGGTCGGGGCCTTTCGTGTGGGTGGGCCCGTTCAGGCCTGATTCAGCGTCCGCCGCAGGGACGCGAGCGCCGCGGAGCAGCGTTCGGCCAAGGGCAGGTCGCGGACAGGCGCCTCGACGGACAGGGCGGTGCCGGCGGGCAGCGCCCGGACGAAGTCCACCAGCGGCAGGTCCCCGTCACCCGGGAAGCGGCGCCGCGTCCGCGCCTCGGCCAGGGCGTCCGCCTCCGACTCGGGCCGCGGGTCGGAGAGCGTGTCGCAGAGCTGGGCGTAGGGCACGAGGCCGGGCGCCAGATCGGCGAGTTGCTCGGGCGTCCCGCCGGAACGGAAGGCGTGCAGCGAGTCCGGCAGGACGACCGCCGGGCCCTCCACCTGCTCGACGAGCCGGAGGGCGTCCTGGAGGGTCTTGATCTCGGTGAAGATCATGTACTCCACCGCGAGCGTGAGCGAGCGCTGCGCGGCCTCCCTGGCGAGGACGTTCAGGCGGGCCAGCCGGCGTCCGGGGTCGGGGTCGTTGACATTGACGAGCACATAGCGCGCTCCGAGCAACTGCCCGGCGTCCAGGATCGCGAGTTGCTCGTCGAGCGTCTTGTCCTCACGCAGGCGGAGCACCTCGATGTCCCACAGCATGATCCCCGTGTCCGCCAGCCGGCGAATCGTCTCCCGGACCGTCGGCGTATTGCCGATCATCGGCCAGGGTGGCTCGTCGCCGGCGGGGAACACCCGGACGCCGACCGCCCCGAACCCCGCGGCGGCGGCCGCCGCGACGGTGTCGGGGGGCGGGGCGTCCAGGACGGTCAGTGCCGACAGCCCCAGGGGGCCGGCGTTGGAGGCGTCCATGTCAGGCCACCGGCTTGCCGGCCGCGTGGTGGCCGATGACGTAGCCGAAGATCATGCCCGCCCCAACCTGGCAGCCGCCGCCCGGGTACTGGACGCCGAACACCTGCTGCGCGTCGGAGCCGCAGGCGTACAGGCCCTCGACCGGCGTCCCGTCGGCGCGCACGCACTGGCCGTCGGGGTTGATCTGCAGCCCGCGTCCGGTGGACAGCGGCGTCGGGTACACGGCCATAGCGTAGTAGGGGGCCTTCTCGAGCGGGCCGAGGTTCACGTTCGGGCTGACGCGCGGGTCGCCGTACTGGGGGCTGTAGGCGCTTTCGCCCTTGCCGAACTCGGTATCGCGGCCGTTCGCGCAGTCCGCGTTGTACTTCGCGACGGTTTGCTCGAGCCCGGTCGCGTCCACGCCGATCTTGGTGGCCAACTCACGAAGCGTCTGAGCCCGCACGATGTAGCCCGTGTCGAGCCAGTGCTTCATCAGCGGCCCGACCGACGCCGGGTAGATCATGCCCAGGCCGTACTTCATCATGTGGTCGTGGTCGGCGACCAGCCACGCCGGGATCGTCGGGACGCCGGCCTCGTCGGACTCGTACATGCCCCGGACGAAGTGGTTGTACGACCGCGCCTCGTCGGTGAAGCGCTTGCCCGCGGCGTTGACGGCGATCATGCCCGGCTTCGCGCGGTCCCAGATGTGCGGGAACACGGCCTCCGAGCCGTCCGGACGGTAGCCGACCGAGCTCGGGAACCACAGCGCGCCGTTCTCGTCCTCGGGGCCGACCGTCCCGCCGACCGACTCGGCTAACGCGAACGTGTCGCCGGTGCAGGTATCCGCGGCGCGCGTGTACTGGGCCGCCGGCTGCCGCAGGTACTTGTTGCGGTACTCCGGCGAGGCCGGGAAGCCGCCCGCGGCCAGGACGACGCCCTTGCGCGCCTGGATGCGCCGCGGCGTCCCGCGGTACTCGACGACCGCGCCCGTGATCCGGTCGCCGTCGGTGATCAGTTCGGTCGTGAACGCCTTGAGCCACATCGTGCCCCCGCGCTTCTTGAACTGGTAGTAGAGGTTGCCGATGAGCGCGTTGCCCATCACCATGCGGGTGCCGCGCGGCCAGCGGCGGGCGAGGTCGGCGACCCAGCGGACGCCGAGGGGCAGGGCGGTCGTCGCGACCTGGGTGCGCTGCAGGCCCTTGCCGTCGAACAGGTGCAGCAGCTTGGACACCTCCGTGCGGCGCACCATGAGCGACCCGCCGAAGAGGGCGAACTCGGGCACGGGACCGCGCAGGTGCGCGAAGTCTTCCCGGCCGAGCTTCTTGCCCTCGAACGGCTCGGGCTCGAGGGCACGGTAGCCGCGCCCGGAGCCCTCCAGCTCGGGGTAGTAGTCGACGAAGCCGGGGAACGGAATCCAACGGATCCCCATGGTCTCCATGTAGTCGATCATCTTGGGGCCCTGGGTGAGGTAGGTCATCCACATGTCCTTGGGCCCGCGGTCGCCCACGAGGGCGTCCAGGTACTTCTCGGCCTTGCCGAGGTCGTTGGTGATGCCTGCCTCTTCGACGTACTTGCTGCCGGGCACCCAGCACGTCCCGGCGGAGTAGCACGTGGTGCCGCCGAAGTACTCCGACTTCTCCAGCAGCAGCACGCTCAGGCCCTCGTTCGCGGCGGTGAGCGCGGCGCTCAGGCCGCCGGCTCCCGTGCCCAGCACGATCAGGTCGTAGGTGTCGTTCCATTCGGTCTCGGACATTTTCGGACGCCTCCTTGCGTTCGGCGCGCCCCGGCCG
>NZ_JBDHZL010000008.1:0-57632 GCF_039811905.1 Nigerium sp.
GCGCGCGACCGCCCGGGTGTTGTACTGCGTGATCTGCACCATGGTGAGCAGCGACAGCCCGAGTTGGCCGACGAGGAAGGGCAGCAGCAGGAGAGGAACCGTCCGAGCGGCAGAGTTGAGCGCGATGCGAATGACGAGCCCCCAGAGGAAGGTGCATAAGAGGAGAGCGGGCGGGCCAAAACTCGCGAATTCGCCGAGCATCGAATAGGGGATGTACTCGTGCACTCGCATTGATTCCATGATGCGGTCCCAGCCGGCAGCATCCCCCGGCATGGGGTTGAGCGAAATCATCATGTCCGACACTGTGATCCCCGGAACTTTTGCGGTGTAGAGAAGTAACGGAATCGTGAAGCCCGTATTCTCGGCCGCTGCAAGAAGTGACGAGCTCAGATAGTTTGACTGGGAGATCATTTCTGTGAGTGCCGCAGAATAGGGCAGAATTCCGTGAGCCGCTAACCCGCGTGAGAACAGGGGGATCGGCAGCGCAAGCAATCCGAAGACTGCTGCGCCGAGCCAGGAAAGGGCGCCAATCCGCGCGCCGCCCAGGAATCGTCCGAGCACGAAGAGTGCCAAAGTTCCGGCGAAAACCCGAGTGGCCGACCCGAACATGATGGTCCCCGTCATGACCATGAGGAGCGTGCCAAACACTGGGCGGCGGGTGCTCACGACCCCGCTGGCGAGGAGGGTCACCGGCAACAACACGTTCGCGAGTGACGCGACCGACTGGGGCATCGCCCAGGAGAGATACTCCGGTGCCCACCATAGGTAGCTGCCTTTTGCTGCCAGGTTTACCGCGATGCCGGCGATCGCGACACTCACCCATAGTGGAAACAGACGAGCGACGGGTTCGCGCACGCGGAGTGTGAGTTGGTTCAGCGGCATCCGTCCGCTCAGCGGGAAAACGAGAGCGATCGCAAGCCCCCCGAGGGCCCAAGGCACCAGGTGGGCGGCGCCGTCGCGTGAGTACGCGGACCAAACCGGTACGAAGGGAGTGGCTTCAGTAAAGGTGGTGTGACGCACGTAGTAGTCCGCCCCGACCCAGTTGAGGAGGAGAAGCAGAAAGAGCCCCACGATCGGTAACTGATCGACGGACAGCCCTCCCCGGGCCTGCTCCTCGTTGGTTGGCTCCAACATCAGCTGTTCCTATGTGCGACTGCTGCTCCGGCGTCGCGGACGTGCCAACTCCGACACGCGGACGGCCGTGACACTCAACGCAAGCCCGATCACGGCCCCGATCAGGGCGGCGATCACGGGCGATGCTTGACCGTGTGAGACTCCGTCACCCGCCCCTTGGATCACCGCGACGTCGACGATAGATCCGCGTCCTTGGGGAGCGGGCGATACCTCGCGAATGGCAGTGGTGAGAGACGAGATCACGCTGTCGGCGATCGTGACAGCACGATCCCTGTCGGGGTCCTGGGCGGTGATGGAGATGATGGCTGAGTTCGTGGGCACATCGACCGTGATCTTCGAATCGAGGCGCTCGTCGGATCCGACGTTCAGCCGATCCCGAACCGGAGTCAACACCTTCGCGGTGGTCGCGAGGCTTCGAAAGGTCTCCATACGCGTCTGAATGTAGGTGCTCGTAGCCGAAAGATCGGACCGGGCGGCTGACGCGCTGGGGTTGATGATTAAGGAGGCCGTCGCCGAGTAGTCGGTGTTGGCGCGGGCCGCAATCCCGCCTCCGAGGATCGCGCCTGCGACCGTCATCGCCAAGACGATGGGCCAGCGCCTCACGACGATCCGGATGATGTCAGCGAAGGTCACGATGCGCCTCCCAGGCAGGAGCGTCGATTGATCGCGCAATGGCTGCGTGAATCCATGGGGTGTCCTCTCCCTGCCAGCTTGCAGAGCCGCGGAGGGTGTCGGGAGCGTGGTCGGGGTTGAGTCTAGCCGCCCGCTTGGTGGTCACCGGGCTGTGAGTTCATCTGCGCGATTGGGGTACTCTCTCAGCGTTCGACGATGCACCCAGATTGGGTTGCGCCGGACTCTAGGACCCGACCCGATGAAACCGGCCTGTGAGCCGTCGAATGCAGAGGCCTGCGTGAAGCTGATCCCCTCCACTGTGCAGCGTGTTGTCAGGTCGCGGAACGGTGCCCTCCTGGTCGACACCGGTCTCTCTGCGCTCATGGGCATCGTGGTCGTTGTGCTGGCCGCGCGCTCGCTGGGGGCGGGCCAGTTGGACCGCTTCTCCGTGGCCCAACTACTCGTCGTGACGGTCGTCGGAATCGTGCGGGCATCAATCTACGGTCCTGCGATGGCAGCCCAACGAACGACGGGCCGCGCGGTCATCCCTCCGCGCTGGATCGTGACGGTCTCGGTGCCGGTGGCGGCTGGAATCGCCCTATCGTTCGGACCGGTGGTGAACTCCGGCGGCGGTGCGCTCGTCCCCTGGATCCTCTGCCTGTTCGTGACATGCACGATCGCGTTGATGCTCGATGCCACCCGGTCGGCCTTGTTGTCGCGAGAGCTTGTCGCCGGGGCGATCGTTGCGGATGCCTGTGCATTGGTGTTCCTGGGATCGCTCTTCGCCCTCGGGTTCTTTCACGGATCGGAGTTCCGCACGTTGTATGGCTGGGCGGTCGCGTTGTTCGGAGCCCTCCTTATCGCGATCGGCTACTTGCTCGCGAAGAAGAGGGGTGGCGAGGATGTTCAGCAGCAGAGCCTTCGCGAGACCTGGAAACTTGGCCGTTGGGCGGCACTCGACAGTTCTCTGGCCGCCGTGGGAAGCCTCCTTCCGATCTTCGTGGCCGCTCTCGTCGTGGGTGGGGGATCTGCCGGGGTTTACCGAACATTACAGACCGCGCTCGGGCCGCTTAATATCATTCACACCACGGTCATTACCAGCTTCAGTCTGGATGCCTGGCAAGCCGCGGACACGCACGGCTTGCAGCGTCTGGGACGTAGGGTGCGGCGGTTGACACTGGTGATGATTGGCATGAGTGGGCTCTATGTGGGCGCCGGGCTCCCTGTTATGGGTTGGGTCGCGGGTCTCCATGATCCTGATCTAGGGCGCATCATGATCGTGGTGGGGATCGCTGCGGTGATGGGGGCGGCCACGACAGCTCCGAACGCGGGAGCGCTCGCACTTGGGTACCACAAGGCGGGCGCGCTGATCCGTGGGACCGTGTTGGTCCTGTCCGTGGTGATCAGCCTTCCGCAGTCAGTTCACACCTGGGTTCCATGGAGCGACGCGATCGGCACGACGATGTTTATGAGCGCACTGTTGGCGCTGGCTGGATGGACGGTTGCCTATCGGCGTGCGATGAGCGTAGTGACGAGACCAGCGTGAATAGGACGAGGCAGACCTCATGAGGATGGTGAGTAGGGTGCAAACCGACGTTCGGGGGAGAAAGAGGAAGGCGCGTGTGCTGTGGGTGACCAACCTGGCGGCCCCCTACCGGCTGCCCGTCTGGAGAAGGTTGGCGGAGGAGGTCGACCTTCAAGTGGAGTTGCTGGAGCCCCGCGAGCGTCTCGCGGTTGACGAGGGCGCCAACCGAGGCAGCGACTGGGTGCCTGGAGACGCAGGATTCCCCGTTCGTGAGGCGCGAACCGCGCGGATCAAGCGTGGCGAGGGACGGTACTACTTCCTGAGTGACCCGCGGACCCTTCGACGGCTGGCGACAGCGGATGCGGTCGTCCTCGGGGGGTGGGAATCGCCCGCCTACTGGCAACTCCTCTTCGCCGCCAAGGCTTTACGGAAGAGGACCATCGGGTTCTATGAGAGCACTCTGGCAACGCAGGGCTTCGCGACGGGGCCAATAGCGTGGGCGCGGCGCTGGTTTTTTGCAAGGCTCGACGGAGTCGTGGTCCCAGGGCCGGCAGCGGCGCAGGCCGTCGAGACTATGGGTGTGGATGCCGCTCGAATCCACGTGGGATTCAATGCGGTGGACTCCGCACGCTTTGCGCAGGTGCGTCACGCGCCCGGTCGAGAGAACGCGCACCGGTTCATCTACGTGGGGCAGTTGATTCCTCGAAAGGAAGTGGGATCGCTCCTGCAGGCGTTCGCGGACGCGGCTGAGCCCCAGGACGTTCTGCGCATCATCGGGCGGGGAGCGTTGGAGTCCGATCTCCGCTCGCTGGCGTCCCGTCTCGGGATCGCCGGGCGTGTCTCATGGGAGAGCTTCGTCCCGAACAGCGACATGCCAGCGGAGTTCGCCCGGGCCGACACCCTGGTCCTCCCCTCGTCCGAGGAGGTCTGGGGGCTCGTCGTCAATGAGGCGCTTGCCGCCGGCCTCCAGGTGGTCGTCACCCAGAACTGCGGCGTGGTTCCGTCCGTCCGGGACATGGAGGGGGTTTTCATCGCCTCCGGTCCTGCTGACCTCGGGCCATCCCTCAGGCGCGCACGGGCGCAGTACAGCGGGCGGATCGCGGAACCGGAGATTCTCGAACACACTCCTGAGGAGTTCGCGGAGACTTTTAGACATGCGATCATTCAGACTGGCGGCGAGTAGGTGAAGACCGGCATGTTCTCGACCCTTCGGCGGCTTGGTCTCGTCTGGATCATCCCTGCCGCGCTGGGTGTGGTGAACATCGTCACGACGGTCAGGAATGCGACACCTCTCACGCAGCCGTGGCAGGATTCGAACGGTGTCCTCCTCGACTTTCGAGATTTGGTTGTCCTCCCTGGCCGCTTTCTGATTGCCGGCGGAAATCCTTACGACCCGGCGCTCTATCTCGCCGCTAACCCGTGGGCGCAGGAGTTTGATCCCTACTTGCCGAGTTGGCTGCTGATTTCGATCGCAATCGGGTGGCTCCCCTTGGCCGCGTCGGCCCTTGTCTACTTGGTGGCGGTGTGTGCGCTCAGCTTCGCGACATGCAAGATGCTGGCCCGATGGATCTCGCCCGCGCAGGCTTGGTGGCTTGGCCCAGCGATCGCGTCGTGGGGTCAGATCTGGTTTCCAATGCGTGTCTTGGGCAGTTCTTTCATATGCGTCTGCGGGTTCGCGCTCCTCATGTGGCAGCTCGCGAAGGGGGCCGATCGCCGATCGAGTTGGTTTGGAGCGGTGGGCCTCGCGGTGCTGGTGATCAAACCGCAACTCGGCGTGCCGGTTGCGCTGTTCCTTCTCGCATACGGTCTTTGGCAGTTGGTCTTACGCGCAATCGTGGTGCAGGTAGCCGCCTCGTTGCCAACCATGGTCGCCTGCACTATCGCGGCTGGCGGGCCCGCTCAGTTCGTCGACTCGATCATCCGCGATGTCCAGCACGCGTCGTCCGGGGCCTCTCCGACAGGACTGGGGATCAGCGAGAGTTTCAGGACGGATGTGGCAGGGCTGTACACGCGGGTCGTGGGGGAAGTGCCCGGGGTGTGGCTGTATGCCGTGGTTGTCACGGTTTTTGTCGGGTTGTTGGTCTTCGTAGCTCTCGTGAAGCCTCGTCAGGAGCTGCTCCCCGCGATCGTCGTCATGGGCGTCTACCTCTTGCCCGTCAACCTGAGCTATGACATCGCCCTCATGATCGTTCCCGCGGCGGCGGCAGCCGCCCTGTTGGTGCGACACAAAGACGTCCACACCTTGATTCTCGTCGTGCTCACGGCGATACCGATCGCCCACCTCCACCGCATCACACTTGCCCTGGGTCTTGATAAGACCCCGGCGGACGTTGCTGACGTGGCATGCGTTTTCTTAGCGGGAGCGTGGGCGGCGTTTCTGAGCATGCGAACCCGCGGGACCGCCTATCAGTCGAGCCAGATCGGGTCGGAATAACCCACGCGTTCGTCGTTGGTGATGACGCGGCCCACCAAGAAACCGGTCGAAGGCGCGGATACGTCCTGGGGGCCCACGATAGTGGGGGTCACGGACCTTCCTGCGAACGTGTGTCGTGCTTCGTCGTAGGCGCGTCCTGCCTCCCTCGTATTGAGCAGTAGATCGAGGAAGCGTGCACGTCCAGCGGGGGAAGCCACCGTGGCGCTACCCGTACCTGCTGCTGTCGTCAGGCCCACCGGTTGTTCTATCGCGCGGTGGGCAGGGACCGAATACCAATCCTGGCGATCCCTCCCGGCCTGCTCCGCGTTGAGGTACAGCAAGATGGGAGCGCCTGTCACGTGTGCTATTGGCGAGCCTGCGATGGTTGCGACACTGCGGGGACGCAGGAAGGTCGGCCGGCCCTGAGCAACGTGCGCGTCCACGGCGACGTTTGCCGTGGCGGCCCCGCACGAGTTGGGTGGGACGACAGCGTGCACTTCGTTTCCGACTGGCTTTCCCGTCGCATCGACAAGACCGACCGTCACGTCGACCGGAGTGTCTCCTGGATTGATCACCAAGGCTTCGGCGCGTGCGGCCTGACCGGGCCATGCGTGCGAGACGCTGCTGGAGTAGAGGCGCGGCGATGTCACGGTCCGTGCGATGCCGCGAAACCTCTCGGCGTAGAACCGATTGATGTCTTGCCGCGTGTGATTCCAATTGCTACTCGGCTTGATGTCAGTCTGTTCGACGACGTCGTTCCAGGTGATTGCGACAGTCCAGGGAATGCCGGCCTCCAGGTTCCTGCGCCACAGCTCGCGAAAACGGCTCGTGCCGCCGGGATCGACCAGGCCTCCCTGAGACGTTTCGCGGTTGTAGCCGGGCATCAAACTCCCCACGAGCGGCAGCCCGTTCCGGGCAACGAACGGGACCATCGATGGCCAGATCTCCAAGAGATGGTCGTCGAATACCCACGTGGCGTCCAGCGAACTCAGGTACGGACGGAGCGGGGCCTCGAGAAGGCGCCCGCCCGTCTGGCTACTATCCGGCTGAAGGTCACCGATGAGAAAGATGCCGGGCGAATCCTCCGCGAGCTGTGCACGAATGCTGGTCCAGTCGGTGGCGGACAGTTCCCGTGGGGCGAATGTGAAGACAACCAGCTTGTCTTGGACTCTGGCGGCGGCTGGGTGAGACTGGGCCGCAGCCGTGTACTGCCGCACCATGCGCACGAAGCCCTGGGGCGTGGTGGGGGCAATGCAGGGCGCGACAATGAAGCGATCGCGGGATCGACCGGGCGTCCAGGTGCGGTCTGCTTCAGCAATCCAGTCCAGCACGAAGTCGGAGCCAGAGCTACCCGCGCTCTCGAGGATCAGGACTTGCAGCGCCGTGAAGCCGGCTTCTAGCAACCGCGCCAATCCGGACGATGGCCGTGCCGGCGCAGCATGGTCTCCGCTTACCAGATCCAGCGGGAACGCGGCTCCGTAGGGGGGCGACCCAGGCTCGACGTAATCGGGGAGCCCGTAGGGCACCAAATGTGCCCAGACTTGACGTGTCTGAAAGGGGGAGGGTGGGACGCGGGGCGGATCTGGGGGGGCTGGGACCGTGCACGCGGCGAGGCTGAGGCCGCCCGCGACGGCCCCGAGCCCCAGCAGCCGCCGACGCGAGATGGTGCGCACAAGAATTCCTAGCCTTGGTGAACTCCACCAGCGTAGTCATAGCCGGTAGCGGCCTCAGATTCCGTGGTTGGATCACCGGCCCAAGACGACGGCGTCCACGACGACCTCGGGCCGCGCGGTCGTGCCCTGGGCGAGCAGCCGGAACCCGTGGCGTCCCCAGGCGACGTTCGCGGTGGCCAGCAGACGGCGGCGTCCGACGGTGGGGGCGTACGTGTCGACCGTCGTCACGTACGCGCCGTCGACGTAGAGCGCCGCCTTGCCGCCGCGGGGACCGACCGAGCCGTAGAGGCGGACCTGGTCCGTCCACTGGGGCCCGTACGACCAGGTCGGGCCGGTCGTGTGGCTCGCGCGGGACGTCCGCAGGTAGGTGTCGTTGCCCTGCACCGAGACCCAGCGGCCGCCCCACGTGCCGCACTCGCGTTCGTCGCAGGCGAAGGAAGTGCGCGTCCAGGACGACCAGGCGCCGAGGCGTCCGTCGGAACTGCGGGCCCGCGCCCGGAACTCGACCGTCGCCCCGGACGCCCCCGCGTACGTCTGGCTCCGGGCGACCGTCGCGGTGAGCCAGGGGGTGGCCGCGCCCGCGGTCCGGGTGCCGTCGGCGGCCACCGTGATGGGTCGCACCTCCACGTCGTACTGCAGCCCGGACGCCGCCGCGACCGGCGCCCAGGAGACCTGCGCCGCCCGGGCCGGGCCCGCCTCAATGTCGTAGCGGGGCGCTGTGACGACGACGCCGGGCAGCGGGGCGGTAGGGGCGTCCGCCTGATCCGGACGCACCGGCAGCGAGTAGCCGACGCGCTCGTCTCCGTCGATGACCCGGCCCACGTAGAAGCCCTGAGCTGCCGGCTTCACGACCTGACCGCCGGAGATGGTGCGTTGCCCGATCGAGACCGCGGCCGAGACGCTCCGCACGTCGTAGCCGCGCGCCGCCTCGCGGGTGTTCTGCAGGACGTCCACGAACCGCGCGGCCGTCCCCAGATCGGACGTCACCGTGGCCGTCGCCCCGCCGGTCGCGACCGCCTGCCGGTTGGTGAGCGCGATCCGGACGCCCGCCGGCAACGCCTTCGCCGCCGGGATCGAGTAGTAGCCGCGCCGCAGCTGGGACGCCGTGACGTCCGCGCTCGTGTAGAGCACGATCGGCGCGCTGCGCACCGACTGGACGATCGCCCCAGCGGCCGTGGTCGTGGTCGTCTCCGCCCACACCGTGGTGTTCGCCGCGCCCGACGGGACCGTCCACCGCGGGGTCGCGTCCCCATCCGCTCCGGGCGCCACCGTGGCCGTGGCGGTCGCCAGGGTGGCGCCGGAGGCGTCCAGCAGGCGCGTGGTGACCTGCACCGGCGCGGAGCCGCCGTTCAGCACGAGGCCCTCGGCCTCGACGGACTGACCGACGACCCCGAACGTCGGAGTCGTCGCGTACAACTCGGGACGCGGCTTCGGGAAGGCCTCGCCGCGCAGCTTCGCACCGAAGAACGCGTTGATGTCCTGGCGGGTGATGTTCCAGTTGCTGTTGGCCTTGATGTCGTGGTGCTCGACGGTGTCGTTCCAGGAGACGATGTTCACCCAGCGCAGGGCCGCGTCCAGGTGCTGATGCCACAGATTCCGGAAGCTCTTGGTCGCGCGGGCGTCCACGAAGCCGCCGTCCGCGGACGTCTCCCGGTTGTAGCCCGGGATCACGCCGCCGATGAAGGTCTTGCCCTTGCCGCTCAGGTAGGCGTTCGCCTGGCGAAAGACCGTTTCCGCGCCGTCGTCGAACATCCAGAACGCATCGAACGAGGGGAGATAAGGGTCGATCAGGCTGGTCGGAATCTGATTTCCGTGCTGGCTGCTGTCGGATTGGATATCCCCCAGCAGGAACACCGAAATCCCGGCCGCCGCGAGCTTGGAGCGCACCGTTGCCCAGTCCGAGGCCGCCATGGACCTGATCGCGTAGACGAACACGATCGGACGCCCCTGCGACGAGCGAGCCGCCGAGCGATGCCCGGGGATTCCGGCGACGTACTCCTTGATCATCCGGACGGCCCCGTCGGGCGTCCACACCAGCAGGCAGGGCGCGATGGCGAAGTTGTTCTTCGGGTCGGTATCGGCCCACAGCGGGTCGGCTTCCTTCATCCAGGAATCGACGAAGTCGGTGCCCTTGTTGACGCCCTCGATCTGGAAGATCTGCATCCCGTTCAACCCTGCCTGCCGGGCCCGCGGCACCCCGGACGTCGGCCGTGGTGCGGCTTCCCAATCGCCCGGAATCAGGTCCAGCGGGAACTGGTCGCCGTAGGGAGAGGCCCCGCGTTCGGTGTAGTCGGGTAGGCCGTGGGGGATCATGTGGGCCCAGACCATCGTTCCGGGCAGCGAATCGGTCGTGGCAGCGGACGCCTGCTGCGGCGGCAGCGAGCCGGTGACGCTGACGGTCAAGGCGAGCGCGAGCGCGGCCACCGCGGACGCGAGACGGAGGACGGCGCTGCTGCGGCCGTCTCGGAGGTGAGGGACCACCGGCGAAACCCTTTCGGCTGGGGAGCGTTGGGGGCGGCGACTCCGACGCAGAACGTAGCACTTAAGCGACATGGTGTCGCTATCAAGGAACCACTCACTTGTTCAGTTTTCTTTCCGCAAGCGCGGGCGCGCCCTTTGTTTTGCCGGTGATGCAATTCACGTGTCGCTATGGCGGCGCCAGGAATCGGGTCATATGCTCATTTCGACTTATGTTTGACCGTTGTTGAGGGGGATTCGATGAAGGTTTCTGCGTTTCGCTGGGGGACCGGACTGTCGGTCGCGGCGCTGTTGCTGAGTGGTGCGAGCCTTGCAACCCAGGCGGACGCCACGCCGCGCACCCTCTACACCAGCCAGCGCGTGTCGCCCGCCGGGACGTCCGACGCGCGCGTCCACGACTTGAACGACCGCGGGGACGTCGTCGGCCAGTCGGCGTCCGGGCCGTGGGTGTCCGTGCGTGGCCGGCGCGGCGCGCTGCTCCCGACCAAGGACGCCGCGGGCACCGTGTTCGACGTCGCCCAGTCGGCGATCCGGGTCGGGCCGGACGGCAGCATCGCGGCCGGCGCGGCCTTTGTGTCGGGCCCCGACCCGACGATCTCCGCGTACCGGACGGGGGCCCTGCTGCGCTGGGCCACGGCGTCCGCGACCCCGGTCGGGCTGATCAAGCCCGCGACCCCGCCGCCCCTGCGCCGCGGAACCTGGATCTCTGTGGCCGGCATCGACCGCAGCGGCACCATCGCGGCGAACCGCGACTACGCCGGATACGTGAAGGCGGGCACGCGCGTCTCGCCCGCGGGCGTCGAGACCCGCCTGGACGCCTACGACAGCCCGAACGGCTACCTGTTCGCCGACATCGCGGCGACCGGCCGCGTGGTCGGCCGCGGCTCTCTGCACCTGCCCGGCGACGAGCCGTCGACGCGCGCGTTCACGGTCGACGGGCAGACCGTCGCCCCGCTGACCACGCCCGGCGACCCCTCCCCGACGCCGGTGGCCATCGCGCCGCAGGGACGCCGCATCGTCGGGACGTCCGCCGACCTCGGCGCCACGCTCTGGACCGATCGCTCGGCCTCCCGGCTCTCGGGCGCCCCGCAGGGCTTCACGCCAGTCGGCGTGAACGACCAGGGTGACGTCGTCGGCACCGTCGACGCGAGCGGGCAGGTGCGAGCGGTCCTCGTCCGGGCCGGGCGGGCCGAGCACCTCACGCGCGTGATCGGGCTGCGCGGCGCCGACTCCGTGTGCGGCGTGGGCGGCATCAACGACCGCGGCCAGATCGCCGTGGACATCTGCCGGGCGTCCGGGGAACGCTACTCCGCGCTGCTGACGCCGCGCTCGGGCTGGCACCGCCGCTGAGCGTCCCGGACGCCGCCCTCCGCGGCGGCGTAGCCTGGGGCGTCCGTGGGGGGAAGGAAGATCGTGATCATTGTCGGCGGGGGCGTGTCGGGGCTGCGGTTGGCGTTGGCCGGGCTGGAGCGGGGCGAGGACGTCACGCTCGTCGAGGGGCGGGCCGACCTGGGCGGCCTCACCAGCACGCAGGCGCTCGAGGTGGGCGACGAGACGGTGCGGGTGGACCGCTTCTACCACGTGATCATGGAGTCCGACACGACGGTCCGGGCGCTGCTGGACGACCTGGGCCTCGCCGACCGCGTCCTCTGGACGTCCGCCCCCGCCGAACTCATCGCCGACGGGACGCCGTATCCGGCGTCCAGCATCGTGCAGATGGCGATGCTTCCCGCGCTCGAACTCGCCGACCGCGCGCGCATCGGGGCGTCGCTCGCGGCGTCCCTGGCCCTGCCGCTGAGCCTGGCCGACCGGACGACGTCGGCGTCCTGGCTACGCCGAACGGCCGGCGCGAGCGCCTACAAGAACTTCTGGGGGCCGATCCTGCGCGCCAAGCTGGGCACGCAGGCCGACCGGGTGTCGGCGTCCTTCATCGTGTCGACCTTCCGGCGGCTCATCCAGGCTCGGCTGAAGGGGGAGGGCGACCGGTTCGGCGTCCTGCCGGGCGGCTACGAGCCCGTCTTCGCGGCCATGCGCGAGCGGTTCGTCGCCCAGGGTGGACGCCTGCTCACCGGTTCTCCCGTGACGACCGTCGAGCGTGAACCCGGCCCCGGCCACCCGGTGCGGGTGAGTCTCGCCGACGGCACGACGCTCGAATCCGACGAGGTGTTTCTCACGACGCCGGGCCCCGTCACCACCCGGATCGTGCCGCAGCTCACCGCCCGCGAACGCAGCCAGCTCACGAGCCAGCCGTACCTCGGCGTGGTCTGCGGGGTGTTTCTGCTCGACACTCCGCCGAACGACTCCTACATCACCTACCTCGTCGACGATGTCGGACTCACCGGCGTGATCGGCATGCACGCCCTGCTGCCGCCCGAGCGCACCGGCGGCGGCTACCTCGTGTATCTGCCGCACTACTGCGCGTCCGACGACCCGTGGTTCGGCGAGGACGACGACGTGCTCGCCGACCGCCTCGTCGTCGCGATGCGCCGCTGCTTCCCCGGCTACTCCGGACGCGTGCTGGCGGGCGCGGTCAACAAGGCCCCCTACGTCGTCCCGCTGCCCCTGCCGCGCGCCGAGCCGCCGCTGCCGTACGAGACGTCGATCCCCGGCGTGCGGGTCGTGTCGACCGCCCAGAACCGGACGGGCACGCTCAACGTCGAAGGCTCGCTTAAAATGGCCGACGCCGCTCTCACCACCCTCGGGGGTCAGGACCACTGATGAAATCCCACGCAAAGACCGTCGCCAGCGTCTCTCTGGACGCCGACAACCTCTGGTCGTACAAACGCACGCACGGCGACGCCGACTGGGTCGAGCGCCCCTCGTACCTCATGGCCCTCGCCGGCCGCATGCAGGAGTTCTTCGCCGCCCACGCGCTGCACCCGACCGTCATGGTCGTCGGGTCGGACGCGGCGGCCGCCGACGGCCCCGAGTTCGTCTCGGCGCTGCTCGAGATGGGCTGCGAGGTCGGCAACCACAGCTACGAGCACGAGCCGTGGCTGCACCTGTACAGCCCGCACGAGCTCCGCGACGAGCTGAAACGCAGCGAGGACGCCATCGTGGCCGCCGGCGCCCCGAAGCCCCGCGGCCTCCGCGCCCCCGGGTTCTCGATGTCGCCCGACCTCATGCGCGCGCTGGTCGAGCTCGACTACGACTACGACTGCTCGGTGCTGGCCACGTGGATCGGCCCGTTCGCGCGGCAGTACTACCTGCGCACGAACAAAGACCTGACGGCCGAGGAGCGCGAGCAGCGCAAGGGCCTGTTCGGCGCGCTCTCCGACGTCGCGCTGCCCAACAAGGGCTTCGCCTGGAAGGCGGCCACCGACGACGGGCGTCCGATCTCGTTGACGGAGATCCCGGTGACGGTGTTCCCGATGGCCCGCGTCCCGATGCACGCCAGCTACGTCATCTACCTGTCTGGCTACTCGATGCCGGTCGCGAAGGCGTACGTCAAGGCCGCGTTCGCGGCCTGCCGGCTCACGGGCACGCAGCCGAGCCTGCTGCTTCACCCGCTCGATCTCCTGGACGCCGGCGACGCCCCCGGCCTGCAGTTCTTCCCCGGCATGAACCTGCCGCTGTCGCGCAAGCGCGAGGTGCTCGACTTCATCCTCACCGAGATGACGTCCCACTTCGACGTCGTGAACCTCGCCGAGCACGCCCGCCGCACGGCGGCGTCCGCGACGGCCGAGCGGCACGTCGACGTCCTCGCGCGCGGGCGCGAGTGATGGCGGACGCCGCGCAGGACGCCGATCAGATCCTCCTCGTCATGGGCACCCGGCCCGAGGCCATCAAGCTGGCCGGGCTCGCGCGGGCGCTCGGCGAGCGCGGGCGGGTGCTGCACACCGGGCAGCATTACGACCGGGAGATGTGGGGCGACGTGCTGGCCGACCTGGCCGGCGTCTCCGTCGCCGAGCACGTGTCCGTGGGCGGCCGCAGCCGCGGCGAGCAGATCGGCGACGCCACGACCGCCCTCACCCGCTACCTCGCCGGCCATCCCGCGCGGGCGGTCGTCGTCCAGGGCGACACCAACTCCACGCTCGCCGGGGCGCTGGCCGCGTCGGCGTCCGGGGTGCCGGTGGTGCACGTCGAGGCGGGCCTGCGCAGCCACGACCGGCGGATGCCCGAGGAGCTCAACCGCGTCCTCACCGACGCCGTCGCCGACCTCTGCTGCGCGCCGATCGAGGCCAACGCCGCGCAACTGCGGTCGGAGGGCGTGGCCGGCGACCGCATCCTCGTCACGGGCAACACCCTCGCGGACGCCCTCGGCGTCCTGGCCGCGACGCCCGCGGAGTCGGCGTCCGCGCTCGAGCGGCACGGCGTCCGGGCGGGAGAGTACGTGCTCGCGACCGTCCATCGCGCCGGCACCGTCGACGACCCGGACGCCCTCGCCGGGCTCGTCCGCGGGTTCGCCGCGCTGGCCGAGCACGCGGACGTCCTGCTGCCGCTACACCCCCGCACCGCGTCCCGGCTGGCCGCCTTCGGCCTGTCGGACGCCCTCGGTCGCGTCCGCCGCACCGCGCCCCTCCCGCCGAAGGACTTCATGGCGCTGGAGGCGTCCGCGGGGCTGATCGTCTCCGACTCAGGCGGCGTGCAGGAGGAGGCGTGCCTCTTCCGCCGGCCGCTGCTCGTGGTCCGCGATTCCACCGAGCGCCCCGAGTTGCTCGACGGCTGGTGCCGCCTGCTCGGCGACGCCGAGCCCGCCGCGGCCATGCTGCAGGCGTGGTCGGACGCCCCCGGCTGGGCCGCGTCCCTGGCCGCGCGACCGCTGCCGTACGGCGAGGGTGACGCGAGCGCACGCATCCTGGCCGAGATCGATCGGCGCTGGCCGGCCGCATGACCGTCCTCAGCGGCCTGCTGCTCGTCGCCGGCGTCCTGGCCTACGGCGTCGCCGGCGCGAAGCTGCACAGCGGCTCGCGCGCGGAGGGGAGCGCGCTGAGGTCGGGCCAGTGGTGGCTCGGGACGTCGCTGCAGGCCGTCGGTTTCCTGTTCACCCTGGTCGCGCGGCGGGCGCTGCCGCTGCTGCTCGTGCAGGCCGTCACGAGCGCGGGCCTCGCGGTCACCGCCGTGTACGAGCACCTGACCGGCGTGCGGCGGCTCTCGGCCCGCACCGCGTCCCTGATCGGGCTGGTGGTCGTGTCGCTGGCGGTGGTGGCGACGGCGTCCGAGACGGGGCCGTCGGTCGCGATCGAGCCCGTGCATCTGGCCCTGCTGGTCGTCGGCGCGGTCGTGGCGGGGGCGCTGTGGTTCGTCCGGATGCCGCCGCTGCTGTCGGGCGCGTTCGCCGGGTGGGGCTACTCGGTGGGCGCGATCGGGGCGAGGCTCGTCATGGGCGACCCGGCGCACCCGCCGTGGGTGTTCTGGCAGTTGCCGTGGCAGAACTGGGCGGCGGGCGTCCTGACGGTCGGGGCGATCGTGCTCGGCCAGATGCACCTCACGCGCGGGCTCTCCGCGCCGGACGCCGCCCCCGTGCTGGCGGCGATGTACTTCCTCGAGGTGTGCCTGCCCGCGGCCGTCGGGCTGACCCTGCTGGGCGAGTGGCCGCGGCCGGGGATGGCCTGGCCGATGGCCCTCGGCGCGGCCGTCGCCCTGGGGGGTACGCTGACCCTCGCATTTCGGTTGCAACCTCACGAGGAGGGTGCAGCGGCGGGGAGACCACACACGTGAATCTGCTGCCCAAGGGGCTGCTCGTCAAGACGAGCGAACTCGACCAGGCGCCCTGGTCGTACGCGCGGGGGCCGTTGGGCATCGCGTCCCGGGCCCGCTTCCATCTCGTGCTGGCCGCGCTGCGCCGGCTCGAACGACAACCCGACCGCCGCCTGGTCGAGGTCGGCTACGGCAGCGGGCTGTTCCTGCCCGAACTCGCCCGGCAGTGCGACACGCTGCTCGGCATCGACGTGCACCCGCACGCCGCTGCCGTGGCGGCGGCCCTGCGCCGGGTCGGGGTGGACGCCGACCTTCGGCAAGGGTCGGTCGAATCGCTGCCGCTGCCGGACGCCTCCGTCGACGTCGCCGTCGTCGTCAGCGCCCTGGAGTTCGTCGACGACATCCACGCCGCCGCCCGCGAGCTCGCCCGCGTCCTGCGGCCCGGCGGAGCGCTCGTCGTCGTGACGCCCGGCCAGGGGCGGCTGCTCGATCTCGGTCTGACGGTGCTGACGGGCGAGAACCCCGAGGACACGTTCCAGGGGCGGCGCGGCACCATCCTGCCCGCCCTGCGCGCCGTGCTGCGCGAGGAGGCGGTCACGACGTTTCCGCCGCGATGGTTGCCGCTGATGCCACGCCTGTACACCTGCAGCCTGCTGCGCAAGGGGTAGGCCGCCGAGCGAGAGGGCGGAACGCGGCTGCGGTCACGCCGGACGCCGGTGCGCGTCCCTAGTCGGCGTCCCCCTCGGAGCGGTGGGCCGCGGGGGTGACGTCGTCCGATCCGGCGCCCGCGGCGTCCGGATCGACCCACTCGGCGTCCAGTGAGAGGTTGCCCTGTTTGGCGCCGGTCGCCTCGTCGTCGCGCCGGACGCGCGCGGGCTGCGGGACGCGGTGCGTGACGATCGGCGTCCGCACCGGCTCGACGCCGGCGACGCGCTTCAGGCCGAAGCCGAGGTTGTACAACTCCTCGAAGTACCGCTTCGCCTGGAGGCTCATCAGCGACATGACCAGCAGCGACACGCACAGCACCGCCGACGCGACGGCGACGCCGTTCCAGCCGAGATGCCCCGTCAGCGTCAGGACGACCGCGATCAGCCCGAAGAACAGCCCCGGGACCAGCGGCACCCAATAGGCCCGCCACAGGTAGCCGTTGATGAGCTGCCGGTAGGTCGTGAGCCGGCTCGTCGTGGAGGTCAGCGAGCCGCGCGCCACGCGTGTCTCGAGGCCGGCCCACGACAGCGTCGCCGGGACCTCCTCGATGCGCGCCCGCAGAATCTGGGCCTTGTAGATGATCTCGACCATGACGTCCGCGCCCTCGGCCTTCAGCGACAGCGACCGGATGAACGGCCCGTCGTACGCCCGCACCATGCCGGTCAGCGTCTTGACGTCGTGGTAGGCCGCGAAGTTCAGGAACCGGTTCGCCGCCCGGCTGCGCACCTCCAGCGCGTGCGGAACGCGCTCGGTCGCCCCGCCCTCCATGTACGGCGACGCGATCACGATGTGCGGGTGGCTCACCAGCCACGTGTCGATGAGCCGCTCGATGTCGCCGACGCTGTAGCTGAGGTCGCAGTCCACCGCGATCACGACGTCGCCCCGAGACGCCTGGATGCCCGTCCGCATGCCCGCGCCCAGGCCGGCGTTGCGCCGGTGGCGCAACAGCCGGACCGGCGTCCCGATGCCGGACGCCGCCCGCGTCGCCTCGCCGGCCGTGTCGTCGTCGGAGCCGTCGTCGATGACGATGATCTCCCAGTCGAGTTCGGGCTTGCTGCGGGCGAGCTCGTCCAGCGCCGCGATCGTGCGCGCGACGGTCGCCTCCTCCCGGAAACACGGGATCACGAATGACCCCAGCAGCCTCTCGCCGGACGCGTCGCTCAAAGAGTCGCCTGCGTTGGGCACCATGCGGTTCTCCCCCTAGATCCGTTGGTGTTGCTCAAGATAGTCCGATCGGCGGCGGGAACGCCGCGCGCGTCAGCCGCCCGCCCGTGCCAGGGCGTTCACGGCCGTCACAATACGCTCCAACTCCGCCGGACCGACGCTCGGATGCACCGGCAGCGACAGGCATTGCGCGGCCGCGGCGTCCGTCTGGGGCAGGTCGGCGTCCGCGGAGGCGAAGGGTGCGAGCCGGTGAACCGGCACCGGGTAGAACGCCCCTGACCCGATCGCGTACTCGCTCTTCAGCGCGGCGGCGAAGCCGTCGCGGTCGTCCGGGACGCGCACCGTGTACTGGTGGAAGACGTGCACCGCGCCCTCGGCCACGGCGGGCGTCCGGACGCCCGCCAGGTTCGCCGACAGGAACGCCGCATTCTCGCGCCGCCGCTCGTTCCAGGCGAGCACCTTCGTGAGCTGGACGCGCCCGATCGCCGCGTGGATGTTCGTCATCCGGTTGTTCAGGCCCACCAGCTCGTTGTGGTACTGCTGCAGCATGCCCTGGTTGCGCAGGAGCTGGACCGTCCGGACCGTGTCGGCGTCCGCGCACGCGACCATCCCGCCCTCGCCCGACGTCATGTTCTTCGTCGGGTACAGCGAGAACATGCCGAAGCGTCCCCACGTGCCTACCGGACGCCCGCCGAGCGTCGCGCCGTGCGCCTGCGCGGCGTCCTCGAACACCTGGACGCCGCGGCGCTCCGCGAGCGCCGCGAACGCGGGCATCGCGGCCGGATGGCCGTAGAGGTGTACCGGCAGGACGCCCTTGGTGCGGTCGGTGATCGCCGCCTCCGCGGACGCCGGGTCGAGACAGAACGTCGCGGGATCGATGTCGGCGAAGACCGGCGTCGCCCCGGTGAGCGCGACCGCGTTCGCCGTCGCCGCGAAGGTGAAGCTCGGGACGACGACCTCGTCCCCCGGCCCCACCCCGGCGGCCAGCAGGCCCAGGTGCAGCCCCGACGTCCCGGAGTTCACGGCGACGCACCCGCGCCCCAGCTCGAAGGTCTCGGCGAACTCGCGCTCGAAGTCGGCGACCTCGGTGCCCTGCGCGAGCATGCCCGAGCGCAGGACGCGCTCGACAGCCGCCACCTCCTCGTCGCCGATGAGCGGTTTCGCCGGTGGGATGAAGTCGGTCACTGCCCCTCCTGCAGGGTTCCGTCGGTCTCGGTGTAGCGGGCGCCGGTCTCGGGGCAGACCCAGGCGCCGTCGTCCGCGCGCTCCAGCCGGACGCCCGCGCGCCCGACCCAGCCGATCTGCCGGGCCGGAGTGCCGGCGACGAGCGCGAAGTCGGGCACGTCGCGCACCACGACCGCCCCGGCGGCCACCATCGCCCACCGCCCGATCGTGACGGGCGCCACGCACACCGCCCGCGCCCCCACGGACGCCCCCTCGCGGCAGGTGACGCCCACGGCGTCCCAGTCGTCGCCGCGCTTGAGCTGCCCGTCGGGCGTGATCGAGCGCGGGTGGAGGTCGTTGGTGAAGACCGCAGCCGGCCCGACGAAGACCCCGTCGGCCAGCTCGGCGGGCTCGTAGACAAGGGCGTAATTCTGCAGCTTGCAGTGGCGTCCCATGCGGACGCCCGTCCCGACGTAGGCCCCCCGCCCCACGATGCAGCCGTCGCCCAGCACAGCCCCGCCGCGGACCTGCGCGAGGTGCCAGACGGCGACCCCGTCCCCCAGGACGGCGGTTTCGTCGACGTCGGCGCTCGCGTGCACACGCGCGCTCATGTGAAATCCCCCCTTGGGAGGGCCAAACCCTCCGAGGAGGCCAGCGTAGGCCGTCCGCCGGCGGGTCCGGGCCGGTTGAGACGGCGGATACCCCTGGTGCCGACGGGTGTTACCGAGTGCGGCGGGCCGCCCGGGACGGGGTGCCGGACGCCGTCCCCGGCGATCTTCGCGTCCGGCTGTCCGGGTGGGCGAAACCCGCTAGTGTCGGGCTCCCGAGGCGCGGGGACGCCCGCCCGGCACGCTGAGGAGGACGCCCGATGCCCGACGGCAGCCGCCTCACCCTCAGGGCCCCCGTGACCGGCGTGCTCGTGCCGCTGGAGCGTGTGCCCGACCCGGTGTTCGCCCGGCACATGGTGGGCGACGGGGTGTCGCTCGACCCGCTCGGCGGCCGCCTGGTGGCGCCGTGCGACGGCGAGGTGACCCAGGTGCACGCCTCGCATCACGCGGTGACGATCACGCATGCGTCCGGGGTGGAGGTGCTGCTGCACGTCGGCCTCGACACGGTCTCTCTGCTCGGCCGGGGTTTCACGCCGCACGTCGCCCTCGGCGACCGGGTGCGCGCCGGGGATCTGCTGCTCGAGTTCGACCTCGACCGCGTCGCGTCGGCGGCCCGCAGCCTGCTGACGCAGATGGTCGTCCCGACGATGGATCTCGTCACCCAGGTCATCCCGCACACCGGCACCGTCCGGGAGGGACGCGACGTAGCGGCCGAGCTGGTGCTGGCCGTGCGCGAGCGGCGTCCGGAGGCCGGGGCGTCCCGGCGGGCGGCGGTCTCGGAGTCGATCCTCGTCCCGAACCCCGCCGGCCTGCACGCCCGGCCCGCGGCCCTGCTGGCCGCGCTGGCGAAGCGGTTCGAGAGCAAGATCCTGCTGCAGCACGAGGGCGAGTCGGCGAATGCGAAGTCGCTGACCGCGATCCTGGCGCTGGCCGTCGGGGGCGGCGACAAGGTCGTCGTCTCCGCGCACGGCCCCGACGCCGCGGACGCGGTGGCGCACCTGGCCGGCGCGCTCGCCGAGGGGCTGGGGGAGGGCGCCGGGGAGGCGTCCGCGGTGGAGGGCGTGGGCGTCCCGGACGGTGACGGGGTGCCGGCCCCGCTCGAGGCGGGGGTCTTCGCGGGCGTCCCGGCGTCGCCGGGCGTCGCCGAGGGGACGATCGTCCAGGTGCGTCGCGACGACGTGGCCGTGCCGGCCGACGCGTCCGACAAGCATGAAGAGCGCCGGCTGCTGAACGCCGCCCTCGACCGCGCCGACCTGCACCTGCGCGCCCTCGCCGACTCGCTCGCCGAGCAGACCGACGCCGGTCACGCCGGCATCGTCGCCGCCCATGCTGAGTTTCTGTCCGACCCCGAGCTGCTCGATCTCGCGACGAGCGCCATCGACGCGGGACGCTCGGCGCCCTTCGCCTGGCGGGCCGCCTACGAGGCCTACGCCGACCGGCTCGCGGGGCGGCCGAATCCGGTGCTGGCGAGCCGGGCCGCCGACGTCCGGGACGCCGGGCTCCGCGTCCTGCGCGAGTTGACCGGCCACCGCATGGGGCGCCAGGACCTGCCCCTCGGGGCGATCCTGGTGGCCGAGGACCTGACCCCGTCCGACGCGGCGTCCCTCGACCGGACGCGGGTCGCGGGCTTCGCGACCACCAAGGGCGGGTCCTCCTCGCACGTGGCGATGCTGGCGCGCTCGCTCGACATCCCGTCGATCGCGGGGATCGACCCGCGCGTGCTCGACCTGCCCGAGGGGACACCGGCGATCCTGGACGGCTTCCGCGGCGTCGTCCGCATCGACCCCTCGCCCGACGAGCGCGTCCGCGTCACCGAGCGCCGACGCCGGCTCGCCGAGCGCCGCGAGCGCGAGCTCGCCGAGGCGTTCGAGCCCGCCCTGACCACCGACGGACACCGCGTCGGCGTCGTCGCCAACATCGGCAGCCCCCAGGACGCTCGGGACGCCGCGGCGCACGGCGCCGACGGCGTCGGTCTGCTGCGGTCGGAGTTTCTCTTCTTCGGACGCCCCACCGCCCCCGGCGAAGACGAGCAGGCCGCGCTCTACGCCGAGGTCGCAGGCACGCTGGACCCGGGGCAGCCGCTCGTGATCCGGACCCTCGACGTCGGCGGCGACAAGCGACTGCCCTACCTCCCGATGCCGCGGGAGGAGAATCCGTCCCTCGGCGAGCGCGGCATCCGGGTGGGCCTCGCCCGGCCCGAGATCCTGCGGACTCAGGTGCGGGCGATCCTGCGGGCGGCGTCCGCGGGAGCGCGGCTGCGGATGATGTTCCCGATGATCGCCACCCTGCGCGACTTCCGGCGCGCCCGCGAACTCGTCGAGGGGGAGCGCCGCTCGCTGGGGGCATCGCCTGTGCCGATCGGGATCATGGTCGAGGTGCCGTCGGTCGCCCTCCTCGCCGACCGGTTCGCCGAGGAGGCCGACTTCTTCTCGATCGGCACGAACGACCTCACGCAGTACACCCTCGCGATGGATCGTGGGCACCCCAAGCTGGCCCCCCAGGTCGACGGGTTGGACCCGGCGGTCCTGCGGCTCATCGCGGACGCCGTCCGCGCGGCCCACGAGCGCGACCGGTGGGTGGGCATCTGCGGGGGGCTGGGGGCCGATCCGCAGGCCGTGCCGGTGCTGGTCGGGCTGGGCGTGGACGAGCTGTCGGTGACGGGGCCGACCGTCCCGGCGGTCAAAAGCCAGGTGCGCGAGCTGTCGTTCGGTCAGTGCCAAGAGCTCGCCCAGCGGGCTCTGCGATGCGACGCGGACGAGGGCGTCCGGCGCTTGATCCCGGCGGAAGAAATGTAGGACACCAGGGGCTACGCTGAGCCCTTTCCGGACCACCATCCCGACCTCGAAAGGGGGCACGTGGACACCCGTCTGCTCCAGCTCGGCTGCCACCTGCGGTACTCGTCGCAACTGCCCACGGCGGCCGTTTTCCAGTTCGTCCCGAAGCGGGATCCGCGCATCGTCTTCGACGAGGAGAGTCTCGACGTCAGCGAGGGCGTCGACCTGCACGAGTATCACGACCTGCACGGGAACCTCTGCCACCGGCTGGTGCTGCAGACCGGGGTGACCGAGGTGGTCTACACGGTGCGCGCGGCGGTGCCCGACGCGGAGGATCCGCGGGATCCGGACGCCCGCGAACTCGCGCCGGGGGACCTGCCCGACGAGGCGCTGGTCTTCACGATGCCGAGCCGGTTCGTGACGTCGGACGTGCTGTCGGGGCAGGCCTGGAAGCTGTTCGGGCAGCACGAGCCGGGCATGGCGCGGGTCGAGGCGATCAGTGGGTGGACGAAGAACTACCTCACCTACGTCACCGGCGCGTCCCACTCACGGTGGACGGCCCTGGATTCGTTCACGTCCGGAATCGGTGTGTGCCGCGACTTCGCGCACCTGATGATCACGATGTGCCGGGCGCTGAACATCCCGGCGCGCTACTGCGCCGGGTACCTGCCCGACATGGACGTGCCGCCGATCCCGACGCCCATGGACTTCCACGCCTGGGTCGAGGTGTACCTCGAGGGCGGCTGGTGGACCTTCGACCCGCGCCACGACCGCCGGCGCAAGGGGCGCGTGAAGGTCGGCCACGGTCGGGACGCGCTCGACGTGGCGTTCGCCACGACCTACGGCGGCCCCTGGCTGCAATACTTCACCGTGACCGCCGAGGAGATCGTGGGCTGAGCGGCCTTCTTGGCCGGGGCCGGTCTCCTGCCCCGTGGGGGAGCGGCTGGTTTTCTGGGGTCTGCGTGCGGCGGCGTCTCGGGCGCCCCGGTTCAGAGGGGGTGCGCGATGGGGCGGGTGATCCATACCGGACAGGCGCTGGTCGACGAGACCGTGGAGGTGGGGCGGCTGCCGCGCCGAGGCGCGAACGAGATGGCGGCGTCCTACGCGCGGGCGGCCGGCGGGGCGGTGAACATTCTGCTGGCGGCCGTGCGACAAGGGGCTTCGACGGTGCACGCGGGAGCGCACGGGCGGGGCAGCAACGGCGACCTGATTCGCGAGGCGCTGGAGGCGGAGGGCGTGACGCTCGCCAGCGCCCCGGTCGAGGAGTTGGACACGGGGATCTGCTTCGTCATGGTGGAGCCGTCCGCCGAGCGCACCTTCGTGACGACGTTGGGTGCGGAGCGACGCCTCACCGTCGAGATGCTGGCCGCGTCCGAGCCGGTCGCGGGCGACCTCGTGTGCGTGACGGGCTACTCGCTCGCGGTGGCGTCCACCCGGGAGCCGCTGCTGGAGTGGCTCGCGACGCTGGCGTCCGGGGTGAGCGTCGTGCTCGACCCCGGCGACGCCTTCGCCGGGCTGGACGCGCGGCTGCGCGAGACCATGCGCGGGCTGACAAGCGTGTGGACGGGGAACCAGGAGGAGTCGTCCGCGCTGACGGGCAAGACGGGCATGGCTGCTGCCGCGGCGTCCGTGGTGAGGATGCTGGGGGACGGCGAGGGGCCGGGCCGCGTGGCGATTGTCCGTGATGGGCCGCGCGGGTGCGCGGTCGCGATCGGCGGTGAGGTGACGGAGGTGGCGGGGTTCCCGCAGCGTCCGGTGGACACGAACGGGGCGGGGGACGCGCATACCGGCGTCCTGGTGGCGGGCGTCGCGGCCGGGCTCGGGTGGGTCGAGGCCGCGCGCCGAGCCAACGCCGGGGCCGCCTTGAAGGTCACCCGCCGGGGTCCGGCAACCGCGCCCACCGCGGCCGAGATCGACGAGTTCCTTAGCCGATTCTCAGTCCTCTGATAGCGAACCAAGTCGAAATCTTCACGTCCCGGTGACAGGATCGAATGCGTTTTCGAACGTTTTGGCAGCGAGATCGCGGGAGGAGGCCGATGGAACCCGAGATCGACATCGTCGAACTCATGAAGGGCATGGTGCTGTTCGGCCTGTGGCGCGATTCGGACTTGCGGCTGGTCAGGCGCGATGTATCGGGGATGATGGGTCTCTACCGTGAGTTCCTGGAGCCGGGCGAGTTCGAGCAGGGCCGGGTATTTGTGGTGACGGAGAACGACCGGCTCGAAGGAGAATTCCGGCTGTTCGTGGGCGGCGAGCGCATGTTTCCCGAACTCGAGCAGGCATGGATTCCGCCGGGGCTGTTCGCCCACTTGGTGCTTCGCCCTCGGTTGGGGATTGCCTGGCCGGCCGCCGTGAAGCGCGCGAAGCGGCACTTCTACAGCACCTGGCTGCCCGGTTCGGGGATGCGGAGCGGCGGGGTCGATTTCCAGCTTCTCAGCGCGGAAAGCCACGGAAAGCAGCCGCGTTCCCACCTGTATTTCTCGGTCGTCGACGGCGGATAACAGGAGGCGCCGCGCCACCGATGATGTCGTGGTCGGCGGGCATCGGGTGGGCTTTTTCCCGGCCTACGAGCGGACATGCGCGAGGGCCCGGCCTTGGGGGAGCCGGGCCCTCTTCTCACGCGGGGGCGGGGTCGCGCCCGCACTGCGGGGCGACCCCATGGTCTCGGTGACGATCGACGGTGCGAAGCGACCTCGATCGTCACGGTTTGCTCACCGTGCGGAGGCCTCGGCCTCCTCGCGGTCGTAGGAGTCGTGATCCGGGGTGGTTCGCCGGGCGCGCAGGATGGCGTGGTCGACGCTGAAACGTCCGGGGCCGACGAAGGCCAGCTGCGCGGCACCGATGGCGAGGGCCGCCACCAGTTCCCAGCCGCCTTCGGAGGCGAAGATGCCGTTGCCGGCGTGGACGAACAGGAAGGCGCCGAACAGGACGGCGGTCACGGCGAGGCCGGCCAGCGGGGTGAGCGCGCCCAGCAGCAGCGCGAGGCCGCCGAGAAGCTCGACACCGCCGGCGATGCCCGCGGACACGCCGGGGAGCGGCACGCCCGCCTGGGCGAACATGGTGCCGGTGGCCTCGAGGCCGTTGGTGACCAGCTTCTGCCAGCCGTGGGCGATGAGGATCACGCCGAGGAGGACTCGCGTCAGGAGGAGTCCGACGTCGCGGAAACGAGTGAGGGGTGACATCGTGGAACCTTTCGTTGAAGTTTCAACTGATGTCCGAGGGTAGCAACACTCGCGGGAGGCGCCAAGTTGGTTGCCATGGGGGCGGAGTGTGGGGGAGTGGGAGGAGGTCGAGGGCCCGGAGGGTCGGCAGCGGTCTTCCTTCGGATGGGGAGACGCCGTCGGCTTTTGTCGGGATCGGGCCCGCCGTCGATGGTTCCTGCGGGTCGGACGCGGGTTGGCGCCGATGTCTGCTGAGGTATAGGTAGGACTCATGAGCTCCGGAACCGTGTCCCCGTCCGTCCTCGACTGGCTGACGAAGCTGGTCGCCATCGACAGCACGAGTCGCGGGTCGAATCTCCCTGTGATCGACCTCATCGCCGACCATGCCCGAAGCCTCGGCCTGGAGCCGCGGCTCTTCCCCACCGACGACGGCAGCAAGGCCAACATGATCGTGTCGGTGCCGGATGCGTCCGGCTCGATCGACGGCGGAATCCTGCTCTCCGGGCACACCGACTGCGTCCCCGTCGACGGGCAGAACTGGGCGTCGGACCCGTTCACGCTGACGGAGCGCGACGGCAAGGTCTACGGTCGCGGGGCTGCTGACATGAAGGGTTTCGTCGCCGTCATCGTCGACGCGATGGGCGCGGCGTCTCGGGCCACGTTGGCCCGGCCGATCCACTTCGGGTTCACCTATGACGAAGAGGTGGGCTGCCAGGGTGCCAAGCCGTTCATGAGGTCCCTCGCGGCGGCGGAGATCGCGCCGGAGGTGGGGTTCGTGGGGGAGCCCAGCTCGATGCGGATGATCCGGGCGCACAAGTCGATCAACGTCATCCGGGTGACCGTCGACGGCCTCGCCTCGCACTCGTCGCTGACGAGTCACGGGGTCAATGCGATCGAGTACGCGGCGGAGGTCGTCCGGTACTGGCGGGAGCGCGCAGACCGTTGGCGCGACGAGGGGCCGTTCGACGAGGGCTTCCCGATTCCCTACACGACCGGCTCGGTGAACCGCATCGAGGGCGGGACCGCTCAGAACATCGTCCCGGCGACCTGCGTGGTGACGCTGGAGTTCCGGGCCATCGCGGAGACGGACGATCAGGCGGAGATCGAGGCGCTGCGCCGGTTCTGCGCTGGCGTGGAGCGCCGGATGAAGGCCGAGCACGAGGAGGCGTCCGTTGCGGTGGACGTCTTGTCGTCGACCATCGGTCTCGAGATGCCCGAAGACTCTCGGGTGGTCGAACTGGGCGAAGAACTCGGGCTCGCCGTCAGCGGCGACAAGGTGACCTACGGGACCGAGGCGGGCGTGTTCTCGGCGTCCGGCATCGAGAGCGTCGTGTGCGGGCCGGGGGACATCGCCCAGGCGCACAAGGCCGACGAGTTCGTGTCGGTCGAGCAGTTGGGGGCTTGCGAGCGTTTCGTCGCGCGGCTCGTCGCGCACGTCAGCACCGACTGACGCCACGATGACCAGGACCGGAGGGCGGCGCCTCCACCCCGCCTGGGTCGTGGCGGGGGTCGCCCTGCTGGCACTGATCGGGGCTGCCGGCATGCGGTCGGCCCCGGGCGTGCTGATCCAGCCGCTGCACCAGGAGTTCGGGTGGTCCACGGGCATGATCTCGCTGGCGGTCTCGGTGAACCTGCTGTTCTTCGGGTTGACCGCACCCTTCGCGGCGGCACTCATGGAGCGCCTGGGGATCCGGGTGGTGATGGCGGGGGCGCTGCTGCTCATCGGCGCGGGAGCCGGGCTGACGGTCTTCATGTCGGCGAGCTGGCAGCTGGTGCTGCTGTGGGGCGTCCTCGTGGGGCTCGGGACCGGTTCGATGGCGCTGGGGTTCGTGGCACTGCTCGTCGGGCGCTGGTTCGTCCGGAGGCAGGGGCTGGTGACCGGCGTCCTCACCGCGGGGACCGCGACGGGGCAACTCATCTTCCTTCCGACGCTCGCGGCGGTGACGCAGGCGAGCGGGTGGCGGGCGGCGTCCATCGTGGTGACGGCGGGAGCGCTCGTGATGGTGCCGGTCGTCTTGGCGTTCATGAGGAACTCCCCGGCCGAGGTGGGCGTCGTCGCCTACGGGGCCGATCCCGGCGTGCCGGCGGCGAGGCCGGCCGTGCACCACGGGGTGGCCACGCGCGCGATTGCGGTGCTCGGGCGAGCGGCGCGGCGTCGGTCCTTCTGGTTGCTGGCGGGCAGTTTCGCGATCTGTGGTGCCTCCACGAACGGCCTTGTCGGGACTCACTTCGTGCCGGCTGCGCACGACCACGGGATGCCGTCCACCACCGCGGCCGGTCTGCTGGCGCTGGTGGGGGTGTTCGATGTGCTGGGGACGGTGGCGTCCGGGTGGCTGACCGACCGGGTCGACGCGCGGTATCTGCTGGCCGCCTATTACCTGCTGCGCGGAGCCTCGCTCGGGGTGTTGCCGGTGCTGTTCGGGCCGTCCGTGCAACCGCCGATGTGGGCCTTCATCGTGTTCTACGGGCTGGACTGGGTGGCGACGGTTCCGCCGACCGTGACGCTGTGCCGGCGGATTTTCGGAGAGGACGGTCCGATCGTGTTCTCCTGGGTGTTTGCGTCCCACCAGGTGGGGGCTGCGGTCGTCGCGACGGCGGCCGGCGTGATTCGCGATGCGACAGGCGCGTACACCTGGGCGTGGCTGGGGTCGGCCGGGCTGTGCGGGTTGGCGATGCTCTTCTGCCTGGCGATTCGGCGTCCGGTGGCGGTCGGATGACGCGGTCGGCGTGTCGAGGGGTGGGTCAGCGGACGGGCAGGTGGGTGCGCGGGGCCATGCGCGGGCCCCGGCGCGGATGGCCGATCGAGGCGAGCTCGAGCAGTCGCTGCACCCGGTAGCGGTGACCGCGGTACGGCTGGAGGAGATCGTCGAGGCCGTCGTCGTCCAGCTCGACGCCGATGAGGGCCCACCCGATGTTGCGGGAGACGTGGAAATCGCCGAAGGAGACGGCGTCCGGGTCGCCGTGGGCGCGCGAACGGACTTCGGCGGAGGTCCAGATGCCGACGCCAGGGAGCGAACGCAGACGGCGATCCGCCACGTCGAGGGGGACCGACAGGGTGCGCTCCAACGAGTCGGCCACGCGCGCGGCTCGGATGATCCCGGCCGACCGGGCGCCGTCGATGCCGAGCTGAAGCCACGCCCACGACGGGATCTGGCGCAACGTGGCCGGGTCGGGCTGAATCCACAGGTCGAGGGAGGCGCCGGGACCGGCGGCCGGCCGGCCGAAGCGCTTGACGAGTCGCCGGAAGCCGCCGAAGGCCTCGTGGCCGGTGACTTTCTGTTCGATGATCGCGGGGACGAGGGCGTCCATGACGCAGCCGCCACGTCCGACGCGCCAGTGCGGGCGGGCCTTCGCGGCCGAGGCCAGCGCGGTGTGCCGGGTGCGGAAGCCGGTGGGGTCGTCGTGGGCGCCGAGCATGGCGGGGAGGTTCTCCAGCGCCCAGTGTGCGCCGGGGCCCCAGGCGGAGGCGTGGATGCGGCCGGTGTCGGACAGGGGCTGGACCCGTAGCGTCACCGGGCCCTCTGGGGTACGAAGGCCGCGCCAGTGCCTGCCGGCGGTGTCGATGCGGTACGTCGGGTCGCCGCTGCCGCGCCGCCAGTTCGACCACACCTGGCCCACGGGGCAGGGCCACGCCGGCCGCCAGGTGCGAGATCGTTCCGTCACTGGGCCACTGTAGGGCGACGCGTCGGCCCGGGCGGGGTGCGGGCTGCGTGTCGGCTGCGACGCCCTGAATCCGCTGTCGACCGGAGTCGTCGTGCCTTGCGCGGGGAGGCGGCCGGTGCCAGGCGGTTGGTTCGGTGGCGTGGCTGCCGGGCATCTGTCACCAGGACACCCGAGAAGCGGGGGCCGCCGCGAGACGTCAGCGTCCGGCTGCGTTCCTGAGGTGTCGTGGTGACAGGTGGCCGCGCGTGCACCAACGACCGCGTGGGAGACGGCGCCCGCCGGTCGTCAGGATCGGCCAGGGTTCCGCTTCCGGATGCGGACGTGCACCGGGTCATCCACGCCGCTTGTCACGCTGGACGTGAGGCACGGGTGACTGCACCCTGACAAGGGGTGAAACGACAGGCCCATAGTGTGGGTGTGGAGGATCTTCGTGACGGGCCGCTCGTCGACGGGCGGCGGCTCGGCCCGGCCGCCCGCCAACGCGTGGCGCGGGCTGGGCGGCGCGGCCACATCCGACGGTTGTTGCCGGGTGTCTGGGCCGCGGCTGCGCACGCCGATGATCTGACGGTGCGCGCAGCTGCCGTGCAGATGGCCGATCCGGGTGCGGTGCTCACCGGGCGCATCGCCGCCCGTCTGACGTGGTGGCCCGAACTTGAGTGCCGCACGGTCACGGCGGTGCGGCGGACGAAGGTGACGCCGATGCAGGGCTTCGCGTGGCGTCGCGGAGTCGTCGACCCCGACGATGTCATCGAGGTCAACCGACTGCGGTTCACGTCAGTGGCGGCGACGGTGCTCGAGTTGATACCTGAGCTCGGCGGCCAGGTGATCGATGAGGCTCTGCGTCGCGGTGTCGTCACGATGGCTCAGTTGTGGGAGGCGTTCCGTGGTCGCGGCAGGAGGCGCGGCGACGCGCGGCGTCGCTTCCTGTTGGAGGATTCGCACGACGAACCATGGTCGGAGGCGGAGCGCTCCCTGCACCAGATTCTGCGATCAGTCCGGATGCCCTGCCGATTCCGGGCCAACCACCGGGTCTGGCTGGGCGACACGGGGCGGTGCGCCTATGTCGACGCGGCGTTGATCCCGTTGAAGCTTGGGTTTGAGGCCGATGGACGTGCATTCCACAGCGAGGAGGGACCGTTCGAGCGTGACCGGAATCGGGATACGCAACTGGCTTCGATCGGCTGGTGGATCGTCAGATTCTCGGCACGGCAAGTCCTTGAGGACGCCAACGAGGTCCGCGAGCGCATCGTGGCCATCGTGCGCGAGCGGCTGACCCAACTCGGGCGGCGTCGACGATGAGGGCTGTCCCAGGGGCAGAATGGCCCGCATGTTGTTCCACACGGTGGCCGCGGCGTCGCTTCAGGTCGCCGGTATCCGTTCACGAACGCGGAAGATCGCGGTGCTGGCCGACATCCTGCGGCAGGCCGGCCGCGACGAGGTCGAGATCGCCGCCACGTACCTGGGTGGCTCGCTCCGTCAGCGCCGCACGGGGGTGGGGTGGAGGTCCTTGCGTGAGCTGCCCGAGCCGGCCGCCGTGCCGAGCCTCACGGTGGGCGACGTGGACGCGGCCCTGCAGCGGCTCGCGGACCTGTCGGGTGCGGGTTCCCAAGCGCTGCGGGTGGAGGGCGTCCGCGCGCTGTTCGGATCCGCCACAGCCGAGGAGCAGGCCTACCTCGCTCGCCTCATCACCGGCGAGGTGCGACAGGGTGCGCTCGACGGCGTCCTCATCGAGGCGGTGGCGGTGGCCTCCGGGGTCGACAGTGCGCTCGTCCGGCGGGCGGCGATGCTGGCCGGATCGACGACGGCGATCGCGTCCGCGGCGCTGACGGGCGGCGAGCGCGCGCTCGCGGCCCTCGACGTGCAGGTGGGACGGCCGGTGCGTCCGATGCTGGCGGCGTCGGCGTCCGATGTGGGGGCGGCCATGTCGAAGCTCGGCGGCGAGCCGGTGGCGGTGGAGGCGAAGCTCGACGGCATCCGCATTCAGGTGCACAAGAGCGCAGAAGGCGTCCGGGTGTTCACTCGATCGTTGGACGACGTCACCGAGCGCTTGCCCGGAGTGGTGCGGGCGGCGGGGGAGATCGACGCGACGAGCGTCATTCTGGACGGGGAAGCCCTCGCTCTGGGTACCGACGGACGTCCGCGCCCGTTCCAGGAGACGGCCGCCGCAGGGGCCTCGCACGCGCCGGTCCCGGAGGGCGAGCTCACGCCGCGGTTCTTCGACGTGCTGTTCCTCGACGGCGAGCCGCTCATCGATCGGCCGCTGACCGAACGTGCCGAACTGCTGGCGGCCCGCGCGCCGGTGCGGTTCGTCATCGAGCGGACGATCACCGATCAGCCGTTCGTCGCCGAGGCCTTCAACCAGCACGTGCTGTCCCAGGGCCACGAAGGGGTCGTCGTCAAGTCGCTGTCGGGGACCTACGCCGCCGGACGCCGCGGTGGCGCCTGGCTGAAGGTGAAGCCGGTGCACACGCTGGATCTCGTGGTGCTGGCCGTGGAGTGGGGCAGCGGGCGTCGTCGCGGAATGCTGTCGAACATCCACCTCGGCGCAAGGGACGGGCGGGGTGGCTGGGTCATGCTCGGCAAGACCTTCAAGGGCATGACCGACGCGATGCTGGCGTGGCAGACCGAGCGGTTCCTCGCGTTGGAGACGCGGCGAGACGACTACACCGTCTACGTGCGGCCCGAGCAGGTGGTCGAGGTGGCTTTCGATGGTCTGCAGCGTTCGACGCGGTACCCGGGTGGATGGGCGCTGCGATTCGCGCGGGTGGTGCGGTACCGCGACGACATGGACGCCGCGGCCGCGAACACCATCGCGGATGTCGCGGAGATCGCCGCGTTGCGCTGACCGCTCAGCACCGTCGGGACGCCGTCACGCGCGCCGCGACCGGACGCGGTCGATGAGGCGTCCCACCAGCATGCCGAGGAGGGCGAACACCATGTAGCCGATCGCGTACGGCATCGCGCTCTCGTTGTAGACGACGTAGGTGGCCGGAATGAACGCGACGCCGGCCAGCGGCGCGAACAGCCAGATGATTCCGTGCTTATAGCCGAGCAATGCCCCGGCGACGAGGCTCGCGACCGGATTCACCAGGATGAGCGTCGCGTACAGGCCACCGGTCACATCGGCCCCGGTGATGTGGACGCCGTCCGCGAGCCAGCGGTTCACCACTCCGAGGAAGAACACCACCGCCAGCCCTAGGGCGTAGCGCGCGGCGATGGTGGCGCGCTCGCTCGGCGGGAGTGACGCACTCAGGGGCTGGGGCCGGCTCGGACGTCCGCCCGGCGCGTCCGTCACGCGGCGACCCGCTCGATGAACGAGCCGAGGTTGCGACGCAGGCGCAGGATGCGTCGCTCTTCGTCCAGGGTCTCGGGGAGGAAGCCGCCGCCCGAAGCCCGCCGGAGGCGTCGCACGTACAGGGAACAGGCGAGATCGGCGCACACATACGTGCCGACGGTGTTGAAGTTGCGTCCGGCGGCACCCGCGCGCGGGGCGACCATCATGACGGCGTCCACGGATCGGTGCTGGGTGCGGCACAGATTGCAGAGCCCGCGGCGTCCGCCGGACTGCCACGTCTTCGGCAGCCGGAGCGCGATGCCGACGAGGTCATCGGGACGCCCGGGGGCCGCGGGCAGCGGCATCTCGGGCGACGCCTCGGTGACCAGGTAGGCGCGGGTCGGTGACGCGGGATCGACCCAACCCAGGTAGTCCAAGGTGTCCCAGAGCGTCGCGTCGATCCACCACGGCATCGGAATGGACGCCGGGTCGTCGTGATTGATGAAACTCGCCCGGATCTCATGGGGAGAGAGCGCTCGCACGGTTACCTCGCTGGCAGGTCGGCTCCGCATCAGGGTACCCCGGCGGCGCCGGGGTGAGGGGCCGACAGCCGAGTGTCAGTTCTGGTAGTCGGAGTTGGAGAACTCGGCGTCGACGTCGTCGTTGTTCTTGCCGTCGTCGTGCGTTTCGAAGTTCGGATTCCCCTCGGTTTCCGGGTCGCCCAGCAACGGGTAGCGCCGGTCCTGATGCACTGGAACGTTGTCGCTGCTGATCGCCTCTGCGAAATCTTCTGTCATGACAAAAGCCTAGGCGAGCGCCGATCCCCGGGCCAGGGACCCGAGGGATTGTGTGCCCGCTGCTGCGCGGTCAGCGTGTACAGCAGCCCCCGGGGCGTGCAGCGCGCTTACGCTTCCTGCGAAGCGCGGATTGCCCAGCCCGACGATCGAGGAGGGATCCATGTCTGCCGAGCCAGAGGTGGCCGCGGGGGCTCGGCGCCTTCCGAGCCCCCCGACGGCGCGCCGCGCCCTGGGGTGCTCGCTCGCGGTCGCCGGCGGGTTCGCGCTGTTCGTCGTGAATACCGTCGTCGAGGGCAACCTCACGTTCATCGGAATCCTCGCGGTGATCGTCGCCGTCCTGGGCTGGAGGGCTTCCGGGGCCTACGTCGAGGCGGACCGGGCCGGGGGGCGTCCGGGCATCATGGCCACCGCCTCGCCCAGCTACCTGCGCGTCTACGCGCACGCCCTCGGCTGGCCCGCCCGGGGCCCCGCCGTGGCGATCTGGGGGCTGTGGCTGGTGCCGACCGGCCTGGCGATCTACGTGCTGGTCAGCATGGTGGTTCGCGTCGCGCTCGCGGCGACGCCCTAGTCCGGAGCGCCAGTGCGTCCCGGACGCCGGCCCGCGCGGGGACGCCCCTCGGCGTGCGCAACATCGTGCACGTTCGACCCGCTCGCGCCACTTTTGAACCGTCTGGAACACGAGTTGACTAGGACCGCTATCCTGAGCCCGCGTGCCCGGCTGGTGAGCTCCGGGCGGAAGGAGCGGGGTGAAGCGACCTGGCCGGTCGGGGGTGACGACGGTAGCCCTCATCGACGACGTCCCGCTGCTGCACGCCGGCCTCGCATCGCTGTTCACCGACTCGTCGAGCAGCGTGCGGGTCGTGGAATCCTTGCCCGCCTCCGGGGTCGACGTCGCGCTCTTCGACATGGCCTGCACCGCGCGGAATCCGCACGACCGTCTGGGGCGTCTCATCGCTGACCCTCGCGTCCGGTCGGTCGTCGGCTTCTCGTGGAGTGCCGATCCCGTGCTGGTCGAGTCTGCCCTCATCCAAGGCGCGGCGGGGTACCTGTCGAAGCGGGCGTCCGCGGACGATCTCGCCGCCGATCTGCGCCGGATCCACGCCGGCGAACTGGTCATCGCGCGGGAACTCGACGGCCCGCGCGACGTGGCCCGGCTGCCACGCCTCACTCCACGAGAACTCGACATGATCCTCAGCATCGCGCGGGGACGGACGAACGCCGAGATCGCCCAGGAGTTGCACCTGTCGATCAACTCGGTGAAGTCCTACGTCCGGAACGCCTACCGCAAGCTCGGCATCACCCGGCGGAGCCAGGCGGTGGCGTGGGCGGCGTCCCAGGGTTATTCGCTCCACGCGGCGCAGGGCTGAGCCTCCCACCACCCAGACCGCGCATCCCTCCCGCTATCCTGCCCCCATGTCACCTGCGCGCGGCGGAACCGACGTCACTCCCCCCGGAGCTGCCCCCGCCGTCGTCCGGGCCATCGGTGTCCTCGACGCGCTGGCTGCCTCGCCCGACGGGGTCATGAGCCTCAGCGACCTGAGCCGCGCGCTCGGCGTCCCGAAGTCGTCGACGAGTTCCATCCTGACCGCGCTCGAGCTGGGCGGCATGATCCGTCGCGATGACGCCGGCTACTCCCTCGGACGCCGCCTCGTCGAACTCGGCGGCGCCTACCTCACCGGGATGGACCAGGTGCGCGAGTTCTACGAGCTCTGCGCCGCGTCCGAGGTCTTTCACGACGAGACGCTCCGGCTTTCCGTGCAGGCCGGCGTCGACACGCTCGTCCTCGCCCGCTACGAGGGCCACCCTGCGATCAGGTTCACCGCGAGCATCGGCGACCGGTTTCCGGCGTCCGTCACGGCGCAGGGCAAGGCGCTGCTCGCGGACCTGTACGACCACGAGATCGAGCGGCTCTACCACGGCGTGGCCGAGTTGCCGCGCATGACCCGCCACAGCCATCGGACCCTGTCCGAGCTGATGGTTGACATCCGGGACATCCGGGGCCGGGGCTACGGCGAGGACCATGAGGAGGCGTCCGAGGGCGTCGTCGGGCTCGCGGTCGTCGTGCCCGCCCGAGGCGTCCGGGCGGCGAAGCTTGCCGTCAGCGTCACGACGCTGGCGTCCACGTTCTCGGACCGGGAGCGTCGCCGGTTCGTCCCGGCGCTGCGGGGGCTCGCCCAGTCGCTCGGCAACCCCCTGGACGCTCTTTCCTGAGCGATTGTGGACGCCGCCGGCTCGTCGCCGCGGTACGGCAGCCCCCTGCTCCCCTGGGGAGACGGCAACTGTGCGTGTTCAATGTATTGAACTCTGTTCCGTCTATGGTGCATACTGCTGGTGGGAGACTTCCTCTCTCAATGACGACCAAGGAAGAACGCCATGTCATCCAGCACCAACTCCACCACGGTGCCCGAGAGCCCGAAGGTTGATCCGGAGCAACTGAAGCGCGCAGTGCTCGCGTCCTCGGTTGGCTCGGCTCTCGAGTACTACGACTTCTACATCTACGGCCTTGCCACCGCGCTGATCTTCGGCCCGCTCTTCTTCCAGCCGCTGGGTCCCGCGGGCGGCATGATCGCCTCGTTCGGCACCTACGCCGTCGGCTTCGCCGCCCGCCCGATCGGTGGCCTCGTCTTCGGACACCTCGGCGACAAGCTCGGCCGCAAGATGATCCTGATCATCACGATCGCCCTGATGGGCGGCTCGAGCTTCCTCATCGGCCTGCTCCCCACCTATGAAACGGCCGGCATGCTGGGCGCGATTCTGCTGGTGACGCGCGCATCTTCCAGGGCCTCGGCGCCGGAGCCGAGCAGGCGGGTGCGGTGCTCATCTCCGAGTTCGCGCCGCCGAAACGGCGCGGCTTCTTCGCGGCCCTTCCGTTCGTGGGTATCCAGGTGGGCACGTTGCTGGGCGCGGGAACGTTCGCCCTGCTCGCCCTCGCGCACCAGGACGTCCTGCACACGTGGCTGTGGCGTCTGCCGTTCTTGCTCGGTGCCGTGTTGATCCTGGTCGCGGTCTGGATCCGGGCGAAGCTGAAGGAGTCGCCGACCTTCGAGGTGCTCGAGCAGGAGGGCATCGAGCCGGAGAAGATCTCGCTGGGCGAGGCGCTGCGGACGTCCCGGAAGAACATCCTCATCGGCATCGGCCTGCGGATGGCCGAGAACGGGAACTCGTCGATCTACTCCGCCCTGCTGCTGGCTTTCATCGGCACCATCGCGGTCTACAAGGGCGCGAACATCGGACCGGTCGGGGCGGTTGTGGCGGCGGTCGTCTCGATCTTCACGGTCGTGGCGTTCGGCGCGCTCTCGGACCGGCTCGGGCGCGTGAAGGTCTACCGGTACGCGGCGCTGTTCCAGGCGATCATCGCGCTGCCCGGGTTCTACCTGATCACGCTGGGGAACCCCTGGCTCGTGATCTTGGTGATGGCGGTCGGCATCGGCATCGGTGTCCAGGGCATGCTCGGGCCGCAGTGCTCGATGCTGCCGGAGCTCTTCGGCAACGCGCACCGCTACACCGGCGTCGCGATGAGCCGCGAGATCTCCGCGGTCCTGGCCGGCGGTATCGCCCCGATGCTGGGCGCCGTGTTCCTGGCCGCCACGAACAACGCTTGGTGGACCATCGGCACCTACTCGCTGGTGCTCTCGCTGATCACGTTCGCCACCACGTTCGTGACGCCCGAGACCCGCGGCCGCTCGCTGGTCGACCTCGCGGACGCGGGTGAGCGCTGATGACTGAGTCAAACGTCCGGGTGGTTGTCGCCACCCCGCTCGCGCCCGAGCTCTGCGACCGCGTCGCGGCCGTCGACCCGCGGGTCGAGGTCGTGGTCGATCAGGAGCTGCTTCCCCCGATGCGCCACCCGGCGGATTTCTCGGGCGACCCGTCCTTCGCGCGAACCCCCGACCAGGAGGCCCGCTTCGACGCAATGTGCGACACGGCCGACGTGCTCTACGGAATCCCGGACGTCGACCCGGCGAAGCTCGCCCGGACCGTCGCGGCGAACCCCAACCTTCGCTGGGTTCAGACGATGGCCGCCGGTGGCGGCAGCCAGGTGGTGGCCGCCGGTCTTGTCGACGACGACTACGCCCGCATCGTGTTCACCACGTCCGCCGGTGCGCACGGCATCCCGCTCGCCGAATGGGCGATCTTCGGGGTGTTCTGCGGCACGAAGGATCTTCCCCGGCTCCAACGGCAGCAGCGGGCGCACGAGTGGCCTGTCCGTGTGGTGGGGCGCCCGATCGAGGGCAGCGCCATCCTCGTGCTCGGCCTCGGTGGCATCGGGCAGCAGGTCGCGAAGCGCGCCAAAGCCCTCGGGATGACCGTCCTCGGCATGAAGCGCCGCGTCGAGCCGGTCGAGAACGTCGACGAGGTGCACCCGCTGGACGACCTTCGCTCGATCGTCGGGCGGGCCGACCACATCGTCGTGACGCTGCCCGGCACGCCCACGACGACCGGGCTGCTGAATGCCGACATCTTCAAGGCCGCCAAGCCCGGCGTCACGGTCGTCAACGTCGGGCGTGGCACGGTGATCGATGAGGCCGCCCTCGTCGACGCCCTGCGCGCGGGCCAGGTGGGGTTCGCCGCGCTGGACGTCTTCGAAAAGGAGCCCCTGGACGCCTCTTCCCCGCTGTGGGACATGGAGAACGTCCTGGTCAGCCCCCACTCGGGCGGCCTCGACACGCGGGAGGACGAGCGCATCTGCGAGATCTTCTGCGAGAACCTCCGGGCCTTCCTCGACGGCGCGCCGCTGCGCAACGTCGTGGATCCCACCCAGGGGTACTGAGTCCCGATCACCGACAGGCCCCGGTCCGCTTTTCGCGGGCCGGGGCCTCGTGCTGTGGGTCGCAGCCGTGGGGCGGCTGTCCCGGAGCCTCTCCCCCGGGGGGTGTCACCAGCGCACCTCAGGACCCGCCTGCGGAAGCGGCGGTGGCCTCGGCCGCAGGCGTTGAGGGGTGTGCTGGTGACACTGCGGCCAGGTAAGGCCCGATGGGGAGCCGTAGCCCCTGACTTGGGGAGCGGGTCAGGCGCCGACCCGGAGCCAGGCGTCGGTGCGCGCCCGGACCACGAGCGTCACACCCCGGACGCACATGTACCCGCCATACGCCACCCACAGCCACACGAGCCCGCCGGCGTCGCCCGGCACGAACGCGGTCATCGGCAAGAAGCATGCCGTCGCGATCGAGTTCGCCAACGCCAGGTAGCGCGCATCACCGGCCCCGATCAGAACCCCGTCCAGCACGAACACCACGGCCCCCACCGGGACGATCGCCGCGAGCAGGAGCACCGAGCCGAGCAGGAATCCTTGAACGGACGGGTCGGGCGTGAACAGGGGCCCCAGCGCCGGACGCACCAGCGCCAGCGCTGCCGCCGTCACGACCCCGAAGGCGAGCCCCCACCCGATGCTGCGGCCCATGATGGCGCGGGTCTCGGCGATCTCGCCGGCCCCGAGGCGGTTCCCGATCAGGGCCTGACAAGCGATGGCGATGGCGTCGAGCGCGTAGCACAGGAACGTCCACAGGGCGTTCGTCACCTGGTGCGCAGCCAGCGCGCTCGGCCCGAGCCGCGTCGCCGTGGCCGTGGCCGCCACGATGGCCCCCTGGAGGGACGCCGACCTGATCACCAGCCAACTCCCCGACCTCGCGGCCGCCAGGATCGGGCCCGGGTGGACGCCGGGCGCCACCCCGGCCGCGCGCGCGGTCCGGAGCACCGCGCCCCCCAGGACGACCGCGGCCGCCGACTGCGCGAGAGTCGTCCCCAGGGCGGCCCCGGCGATGCCCAGCCCGGCCCCGTAGATCAGCGTCGCGTTCAGCGCGATGTTCAGCAGATTCGCCGACACGGCGACCACGAGGGGCGTCCGCGTGTCTTGCAGGCCGCGCAGCACCCCCGTCGCGGCCAGCACGACGAGAGCCCCCGGCAGCGAGAACCCCACGATCCGCAGATAGGACGCCGCCGCCCGGGCTACGGCGTCTGTCGCGCCGTACCACCGCGGAATCTCGCCGGCGAGCACGGCCACCCCGACTCCGAGCGCTGCGCCGAGCATCAGCCCGAGCGCCATGCCGTCGATGCCCGCACCCAGCGCACCTGGGCGGTCGCCGGCGCCCAGCCGACGCCCGACGGTCGCGGTCGTGCCGTAGGCCAGGAACACCGACAGCCCCACGAGCAGCGACACGACGCTGCCCGCGATGCCGAGCCCGGCCAACTCGGCCACGCCGAGATGCCCGACGAACGCCGAGTCCGCGAGAACCATCAGCGGCTCGGAGACGAGCGTCGCATACGTCGGGACGGTCAACGCCCAAAGACGCCGGTCGATCTCGCGGCGCTCGCGTCGGCCGAGTCCGGCCCCGGCTGCCGAACCTCCTTGGGTCAGGCCCATCGGCGTTCAGGCGCCGAAGGCGTCCATGACGAGGGCGGACGCCTCGTCGAGCCACGCCTGCATCTGATCGGGGCCGCTGACGACCATGGGGGTGAAGGTGCGGCGGCGGACGTCCGTGACGCCGCACAGCCCGAAGATGCAGTCGCGCCAGATGCGGTCGAGCGGGTCGCCGAAGACCGCCTCCTCGCGGGAGGGGAAGGTGTTGGCCGTGTTGAAGACGATCGCGGTCCGCGCGCGCATGAGCCCGACCGGGATGCCTTCGCCCGAATCCTGCGCCTGGAACGCGTATGCCCGGCCGGGCCGGAAAGCCCGGTCAATCCACCCGGTCATGATGGCGGGGGGCATGCCCCACCAGTTCGGGTGGATCACGACGAGCCCGTCCGCGCCGGCGACCTCCGCGGTCGCCGCCTCGATATCGGGCGGCAGCTCGGTGGCGCGATGCTGCTCGGCGGCGGGGAGGATCGGGTCGAAGCCGTCCGCGTAGAGGTCGCGCAGGATCGCATCGTGCCCCGCCGCGCGGACGGTCTCGGCCGTCCGCGCGGCGAGGGCATGGGTGAAGCTGGTGGGGTCCGGATGGGCCCAAACGATGAGGATGCGCACCCCACCACCTTGTCACGGCCCGACCCCCACGGCCCACCGGACCGCGGCTCGTCCCGGTCGCGACACGCCTCCCGCCCGCGGCGGTCGTCCGCTGGGGCGTCAGTCGATGATCCCGAACTCGTACCCGGCGGCCTTGAGCTTGCGGATGATCGTGGGCAGCGCGGCGACCGTCTTCGGGTTCGGGAAGAAGTCGTGGTTCAGGATCACCAGCGCGTTGCGCTGGGCGGCAGGCTCGAGCTGCGCGCTGCGGAAGACGTTGGAGACGAGGTCGTCCGGGGTGGCGTGCGGCCAGTGGGCGTCGGCGTCCCCGGAGAGGGAGTTCCAGTCGATCCAGGTCATTCCGGACGCCTTCGCCGCCGCCTCACTCGCCGCGAGGCCCTTCCACGAGAGCGAGCCGCCCGGGTAGCGGAACGCCTGCGACGTGTAGCCCAGGCCCAGCGCCGCCCGGACGGCCGCCCGCGCCCAGTCGAGGTCGCAGCTGATGTGCTGGGCGTTGGCGACGCGCTGAGGGTAGAGGTAGTGGTAGTCGTGGCCGTACGAGTGGATCGCGACGGCGTGGCCGTCCGCGATCGACTGCCGCAGCACCGGCGCGGTCTTGTCGTTCACCTGGCGTCCGACGACGAAGAACGTCGCATGAACCCCCTCGTCCCGCAGGATCTTCTGGATCTGCGGCGTCGTGACCCCCGTCGGCCCGTCGTCGAACGTCAGGAACGCGATCTTCTTGCCGGGGGGTGCGCCGCGCCCCTCCATCCAGTCGTGCACCTGGCTCGCCGGGTACGCCCACGCGGACGCCGCGACCGAGTGGTTCGTGCCGTCCTGCAGCTTCTGGGAGTCGTCGGTGGGACCGACGTCCGCGTTGGCGAGGTCGCTGATGGCCACGGTCTTGAACACCGACGACGGCCGGGGGCACGACGGTGCGACGAGTCCCGACGGGTCGGCCACGGCCATGCGGGTGTGCGCGGGCAGCGGGGCGGTCCTGAGGGACGGCGTGCCCGGCGACGGGGTGTCGGTGGGCGAGATGATCCGGGACGCCGCGGGTACCTCGGGGGTCGCCGATCGGCTGGTCCGTGGGTTCGCGAAGGGGGACGCCGTGGCCCCGCCCTGCGTGACCTGGGCGACGGGCTCCGGTGTGGCGGCGGTCGGCTTTCCGGGAGGTTGGGTTCCACAGCCGATGGCCGACAGCGCGAGCGCGGCGATGAGCGCGAAGGCGAGAGTCCGCGCGCGGGGGTGTGCTGGCATCTCTGACTCCCAGATTTTGGCGACTACCTGTCACCATAGGAGCCGGGCGCTGAGAGAAGCGGAAGATTCGGCGGTGTGGGGCACGAACATGCCGGAAGTTGCACATTCTTATTGGCGGGCAACTCGGCCGAGGGTGTGCGACGACCCCCGCACGCCGAATCCGTCGTCGCCTACCCTGGGCGCATGACCAACCCGCTGGCCGGTTATCGCAGGGTGTTGTTCGTCCACGCGCACCCCGACGACGAGACGCTGAGCACGGGCGTCGTGATCGTCGAGTTGGCCGACGCCGGCGTCCACGTGGCGCTGCTCACCGCCTGCCGCGGCGAGGCGGGCGAGGTGACGCCGGCCGTGGACCCGGCGCTCGTCGGCACGCCCGCGCTCATCGAGCAGCGCGAGCGCGAGTTGGACGCCGCCGCTCGCGTCCTCGGGGTGGCGGAGCGTTGCTTCCTCGGGACGCCGCCGGCCCGCGCCGGCGAGCCCCGCCGCTACACCGATTCGGGGATGCGCTGGGTCGACGCGGAGGAGACCACCGCCGGCCCCGGCGACGAGGCCGGCCCCGACGCGCTCAGCCTTGCGGATCCCGCTGACATCGCGGCCGACATCGCCGCCTACGCGAGGGCCGTCCGTGCTGAGGCGATCGTCGGCTACGACGAGCGCGGGGGATACGGGCATCCCGACCACGTGGTCCTCGCCGGCGCGACGCGGGCGGCGGCGTCCGAGGTGGGGGTTCCGTTCGTGGAGGTGATCTCGGTGTCGCGGGCCGACCACGGGCCGCGACCGGAGGGGTACTGGGTCGTTCGGCCCGACCTCAACGAGCGCATCGCCGGCGCGCTGCGCTGCCACGCCAGCCAGGTGACCGTGCGGGGCGACCGCATCCAGCACGTGGGCGGGCAGACCGAGCCGGTCCCGACCGCGGTGGGGCTGCGGCGGGCCTGAGTGCGGCCCGGGCCCGGCCTGTCAGGTGGTGACCAGGTCGTCGGGGGTCGTATCGGCATCCACCCAATCGACGGCGTGGGCGACGGCCTTCTTCCAGACGCGCAGGCGGCGGTCGCGCTCGGGGACGGGCAGCGAGGGCTCCCACCGCTTGTCGGAGGTCCAATTGGGGGCGATGTCGTCGAGGCTCTCCCAGTGGCCGACCGCGAGGCCGGCCGCGTAGGCGGCCCCGAGCGCGGTGGTCTCGACGACCTCGGGACGCACCACCGGGACGTCCAGAAGGTCGGCCAGCAACTGCATCAGGTCGTCGTTCGTGGTGAGGGAGCCGTCGACCCGCAGCTCCTCGACCGGCGCGCCGAGCCCGGTCGCGAGGACGTCGGCGTTCATCGCGTCCACGACCTCGCGCGCGGCGAAGGCCGAGCTCTCCAGCGCCGCCCGAGCCAGGTGTGCCTTGGTGACGTACCTGGTCAGGCCGACGATGGTGCCGCGGGCGTCCGGACGCCAGTGGGGCGCGAACAGCCCCGAGAACGCCGGGACGATGTGCGCGCCACCCGAGTCGCGCACCGACGCGGCGAGCTTGTCGGCGTCCGCGATGCGCGCGAACAGGCCGAGTTCGTCGCGCATCCACTGCAGCACCGAGCCGGCGTCCGCGATCGAGCCCTCCACGCCGTAGACCGGCGGCTTCGAGCCGAGCCGGTACGCGACGGTGCTGACCAGGCCGTTCTCGCTGATCATCGGCCGGACGCCCGTGTTCATCGAGAGGAACGCCCCCGTCCCGAACGACCCCTTCGCGTCGCCCGGGCCGAACGCGGCCTGCCCGAACGCGGCGGCCTGCTGGTCGCCGAAGATGCCGGCGATCGGGACGCCCGCGAGCGACGTCCGGCGGCCGGCTTCGCCGACCACCTCGGAACTGGAGACAATCGTCGGCAGCATCGCCGGCGGGACGCCCACGGCGTCGCAGAGGTCGGCGTCCCACTGGCAGGTGTTCAGGTCCATGAGGAGGGTCCGGGAGGCGTTCGTCACGTCGGTGACGTGGACGCCGCCGCGCGGGCCGCCGGTGAGGTTCCAGACGATCCAGGAGTCCATCGTGCCGAACGCGAGGTCGCCGCGCTCGGCCTTCGCGCGCGCCCCGCGGACGTGGTCGAGGATCCACGCAGCCCGCGGGCCCGCGAAATAGGTCGAGAGGGTGAGGCCAGTCTTCTCGCGGAAGCGGTTGGGGTCGCCGTCGGCGAGGGCGTCGACCTGCTTCTGCGTCCGGGTGTCCTGCCACACGATCGCCCGGTGAATGGGCTTGCCGGTGCGCTTGTCCCACACCACGACGGTCTCGCGCTGGTTCGCGATACCGACGGCCGACAGGTCGGTCGTGCGGACGCGCAGCCGCCGCATCGCATCGCGGACCACCCGATCGAGGTTGTCGATGATCTCCCGGGCGTCGTGCTCCATCCAGCCCGCGCGGGGATAGTACTGCTTGTGCTCGCGCTGGCCGCTGCCGATCACCTTGCCGTCGGTGTCGAAAACGATCGCGCGGGTCATGGTCGTCCCGTGGTCGATTCCGAGCACGTACTTCTGGGGCACGATGGTCCTTTCGTGGAGGTTTCGCCCACTGTAGCGAGCGTCCCGGCGCGCGCAGCGGCCATGACCGGACGGCGGATCGCGACGCGTGTCGGTCGCGTCAGAAGCTCGGCGTGGTCGTCCGGTTCGATCGAACAGCCCTGGCCGCGTGCCTCCTCGTGAGGCCGCTCAGCCGACGAGGGCCTCGCGGAGGACGTCGAGAGGGAGCGCCCCGAGATTCAGCGCGCGGGTGTGGAAGTCCTTGAGCGAGAACTCCTCGCCGCGGGAGGCGGCGTCGCGCGCGACGGCGTCCCTGATCTGTTCCCAGACGCGCTGGCCGATCTTGTACGACGGCGCCTGCCCCGGCCACGTGAGGTAGCGGTGCAGCTCGAACCGCAAGGACTTCTCCTCCATGGCGACGTTGCTGCGAAGGAGGTTCCAGGCCTTGTCGTAGTCCCAGCGGCCGCCGCCGAAGGAGGCGGGGGCGTCCTTGCGGAGGTGGAAGCCGAGGTCGAGCACCACGCGCGTGGCGCGCAGGCGCTGGCTGTCGAGCAGGCCGAAGCGGTCGCCGTCGTCGTCGAGGTAGCCGAACTCGTCCATCAGCTTCTCGGCGTAGAGCGCCCAGCCCTCGCCGTGACCCGAGACCCAACACGCGAGGCCGCGCCAGAGGTTGAGCTCGGCGGCGTTCTCGACGGCCTGCGCGATCTGGAGGTGATGACCCGGGACGCCCTCGTGGTAGACGGTGGTGCGCTCGCTCCAGGTGGAGAACTCGGTGACGCCGGCGGGCACGGACCACCACATGCGTCCGGGGCGGGAGAAGTCCGCGCTCGGGCCGGTGTAGTAGATGCCTCCGGTCTGGGTGGGGGCGATGCGACATTCGAGGGTGCGCATGCGTTCGGAGATGTCGAAATGGGTGCCGTCGAGCTCGCGAATGGCCTGGTCGGAGACGTGTTGCATCCAGGCTTGGAGGGCGTCCGTGCCGCGGAGGAGGCGAGCGGGGTCGGCGTTCAGGACGGCCACGGCATCGGTGAGGGTCGCGCCGGGCCCGGCGATCGCGGCGGCGAGGGCGTCCTGCTCGGCGGCGATGCGGGCGAGCTCGTCGAGGCCCCAGTCGTAGGTCTCGTCGAGGTCGACGGTGGAACCGACGAAGAGGCGGGAGTAGCGCTGGTAGCGCTCGCGGCCGACCGCCGCGTCCCGCTTGGCCTGCCCGAGGAGCTCGTCGTGGAGGAAGTCCGCAAGCGCCCCGTATGCGTCGGCCGCCGCCCGCGCTCCGCGTTCGAGATCGGCTGCGAGAGCGGGAGCCGGCTCGGAGCCGCCGGGACGGGCGTCGCGCCAGAACGTCGCGAAGAAGGAGTCGGGCTCGGTGGCGAGGATGCGCGCCTGGACGAAGGCGTCCGTGACGCCGAGGCGAGAGGGGAGAAGGCCGCGGTCGGCGCCGACCCGGAGGCATTCCACGTAGCCGGCGATCGCATCGGGCACCTGGGCGAGCCGCGACGCGATGTTGGCCCAGTCGTCCGCGGTCTCGGTGGGCATCAGGTCGAAGATGTCGCGGAACTCTTGGACCGGGCACGCGATGTTCGAGACCGCCCGCAGGTGGTCGCCCGCCTCGTAGGCCTCGATGTCGAGGCCGAGTCGATCGCGCATCGCGGCGACGGTGACGCGGTCGGTGTCGTCGAGCGGGGTGGCGGAGTCGAGGAGGGCGAGCGTCCGACGGTGGAGGTCGGCCTGGGCCGCGTGGCCCGCGGGAGAGTGGTCGCCCATGAGGTGGTCGTGGCCGGGGAGCCCGAGGTCGGTCGCGAGGAGGGGAGACAGCGTCGCGAGCTCGCGCGTGTAGTCGTCGGCGATCTTGTCGATGGGTGTCGGGGCTCTCACCCACGCGAAACTACACGGGCCTTCACGCGCGTTGGGGCGTGCCCGTGACGTCGGGCCGTTCACATTTTCAGTCCCGGAAGCTCGTGTGAAACCCCGCGCGTCCCGTCGGGGTGGGGGAATCGCGGGGTGCCTCGCGGTGACGTCGGCGTGCATGCGCGATGGGCAGAGGCCGGGCTGCTGAGTCGGGTGTCACCAGGGCACCGCTCAACCCGTCTTTGCCCGGGAGGTGGCGCCGGGAGACGCGTCGAGCGGTGTGCTGGTGACAGGGTGCCGAGAACCCGCCGCCCCCCACCGCGACCCGGCGGCGGACCGGCCGCCCACCCGAAACCGGTCCGGCCGACGCCACGCGTCTCGTCCCTCGCGGATCGGGCCCGCAGCCGTCCCTCGATGCCGGTCCCGGTGACCGCGGGGCGAAGAGGGGGTGAACCTTGCGTGGCCCCCCGCGCGGACGGCGGACGGGCGCCGGGAGACTGGCATCGTGACCGACATGACGCAGATCTGGGCTCACCGCGGGGCCAGCGGAGACGCCCCCGAGAACACGCTCCCCGCGATGGAAGAGGCCCTCGAGCAGGGTGCCGACGGCGTCGAACTCGACGTGCAGCTCACCCGGGACGACGAGGTCGTCGTGATCCATGACGAAACGCTCGAGCGCACGACCGACGGCGCCGGGTGGGTGGCCGACCACAGTCTCGAGGAGCTCCGGCGTCTGGACGCCAGCGGTGGCCGCGAAGGGTTCGCCGGGGCGCGCATCCCGCTGCTCCGTGAGGTGCTGGACCTCGTGGCCGGCGCCGGACGCCTCGTCAACATCGAACTCAAGAACAACAAGCTGCGTTACCACGGGCTTGAGGAGCGCGTGCTCCAGATCGTCGCCGAGGCCGGGGCGAAAGATCAGGTGATCCTGTCGTCGTTCAACCACTACTCGCTGCGCCGCATCCTCGGTCTCCGGCCCTCGACCGAGTTGGGTGCCCTCTACTCCGACCCGCTGTTCAAGCCGTGGAAGTACGTCGACAAGCTGGGGGTCGGGGCGATCCATCCACCCATGCGCTGGGCCAACCGGAAGGTCATCGACAAAAGCCAGGAGCGCGGCCTGTCCGTCCACGTCTGGACCGTGAACGCCGAGAAGGACATCCGCGCGATGATCGATCGCGGCGTCGACGCCATCATCACCGACGTACCGCGCCGCGCCCGGAACGTGCGAGGCTGAGGCCTACCTGCCCGACCCCACCAGAGCCGGCAGCTCGCGCCGCAGGATCTTCCCGGCGGCCGAGCGGGGCACCTTCTCGACGAACGTGACGCCTCCGAGTTGCTTGTAGCGGGCCACGGTGCCCGCGACGAACTGGCGCAATTCGCTCCCGGACGCCTCCGCCCCCGGTGCGAGCTGCACGAGGGCGTGGGGCACCTCTTCGCCCGTTTTCGTCCGGACGCCGAGCACCGCCGCGTCCGCCACCGCCGGGTGGGACGCCAGCAGCGCCTCCAACTCCGCCGGCGCGATCTGCATGCCGCGCCGCTTGATCAGCTCCTTGATCCGGTCGACGATCCGGACGACCCCGCGGCTGTCCACCACCACCAGGTCCCCCGTGTGCACCCAGCCGTCGGCGTCGCGCACCGCGTCGGCGTCCGGCACCTCGCCGAGGTAGCCCAGCATCGCGTTCGGCCCGGAGCACCACAGTTCGCCGGGCTCGCTTTCCCCGAACGCCGGCACCGCGACGTCCTCGCCGCTGTCCGGGTCCACCACCCGGAACCGCACGTTCGGGATCGCGGTGCCGATCGTGCCGAGGTCGGGGTCGGGCCAGTCGAGCGGGATGACATGGGTGACCGGCGACAGCTCGGTCATGCCGTACCCCTGGATCACCCGGGCCCCGAGCCTCACCGCGAGCGCGTCACCGACGGCGCCGTCCAGCGGGGCCGCGCCCGAGACGATGAGCTTCACCGAGCTGAGATCGGCCTTGTCGACGGCCGGATGCTTCGCCAGGAACGCCGCCACCGGCGGCACCACGAACAGGATCGCGGGCCGGTGCTTGCTCACGATCCCGAGGAACAGCGCCGGGTCGAACCCGGCCATCGTGTACTGGGTGGCGCGCCGCAGCAGGCCGTAGTTGAGGTTCGTCGTGAGCGCGTAGATGTGCGAGTACGGCAGGAACGCGACCAGGCTCACCTCGTCCCCGAGCGGCGCCAGCACCTCGTTGAACTGCAGCATGTTCGCGACGAGGTTGCGGTGGCTGAGCATCACGGCCTTCGGCAGCCCGGACGTCCCCGACGAAAACGGCAGGCACGCCAGGTGCGTCGCCGGGTCGATGCTGATCTCCGGGGGCGACGGTTCGGTGGCGAGCGCCTCGGCGAACGACCCGCACCCGGACGCCTCCGTGCCGGCCTCGCCCGTCACCAGCACCGCGGACGCCTCCAGCCCGGCCTGCGCCGCCCCCCGGACGACGCGCTCGGCCAGCGCCGGCGCGGTCACGATCATGCGGGCGTCGGTGGTCGTGAGCTGACGCCCGATCTCGGACGCCGTCGCCGCCGCGTTCACCGGCGTCGCCGCCGCGCCCGCCCGGACGATCCCGTGGAAGGCCGACAGGTAGTCGGGGCCGTTCGGCAGGTCGATCGCCACGGCGTCCCCCGGGCCGATACCCCGGGCCGCGAGCCACGTCGCGAAGGCGTCCACGTCGCGCTTCACCTGGCCGAACGTGCGACGCACCCCGGACGCCTCGTCGAGCACGGCGACCTTCGCGGCGTCCGCGTCGGTGAGTCCTTCCCAGAGGAGTTCGTAGAGGCCGATGTCGGGGACGTCGATGTCGGGCAGGGGGCCTCGGTGCTCCATGGGTTCCTCCTCGAGGCGGGGCGTGCGCACACCCTAGCCGGACCGCCCGGCCGGGCGCTCGTCGCGCCGCCGCCAAGCGGGTAGCGTGCCGCCATGAACGTTGACTGGGCCGCGTTGCTCACGGGGATGGACATTCCCCCGGTCGAGAAGATCGTCCGCACGACCGCGGTTTATCTAGGCATTTTGATCTTGGTGCGCCTCGGCGGCAAGCGGCTGCTGGCACAGATGAACAACCTCGACCTGGTGGTCGTCCTGCTGCTCAGCAACGTGGTCCAGAACGCGATCATCGGGCCCGACAACTCGCTGGTGGGCGGAATCCTCGGGGCGGTCGTGCTGGTCGCGGCGAACGCGGTGCTGGACCGGGTGGCCCAGCGCTGGCCCCGGATCGAGCGTCTGCTGGAGGGGGGCCCGACGACGATCATCCGCGACGGCGAGGTCGACAAGGCCGCCCTGGCACGCGTCGGCCTCAGCGTTCACGACCTCAACGCCGGACTCATGAAGTCGGGCGCCGACGGCCCGGCCGAGGTAGAGCTGGCCCAGCTGATCCCCGGCGGCGAGTTGAGCGTCGACCTCAAGCGCGACGAGCAGGCCGCCACCCACGGCGAACTGCGCGACGCGGTCGCTGAAATCAAGGCCTACATCGATGCGCAGGGGGGCAGCCGATGAGCGGGGGGCTGGCCGCTCTGCTGGACGACGTCGCGACGATGGCGAAGATGGCCGCGGCGTCCATCGACGACGTGGGCCTGGCAGCCGGTCGCGCGAGCGCGAAGGCGGCGGGGGTGGTCGTCGACGACACGGCGGTGACGCCGCGGTACGTGCACGGGTTCAAGCCCGAGCGCGAGCTGCCCATGATCCGGCGCATCGCGGTCGGGTCGTTGCGCAACAAGCTCGTGTTCATCCTGCCGGTGGCCCTGCTGCTGAGTCAGTTCGCGCCGTGGGCGCTCACGCCCCTGCTCATGCTCGGCGGGACGTACCTCTGCTTCGAGGGCGCCGAGAAGATCTGGGGCAGCCTCGCCGGCCACCAGGAGGAGACGGAGGAGACGGCGGCCGTCCAAGGCGGCGACGCGGAGGAGAAGATGGTCGCCGGCGCGATCCGGACCGACTTCATCCTCTCCGCCGAGATCATGGTCATCTCGCTGAACGAGGTGGCCGAGTACGAGTTCTGGTTGCGGGCCGCCGCGCTCGTGATCGTCGCGATCGTGATCACCCTGCTCGTCTACGGCGTCGTCGGGCTGATCGTGAAGATGGACGACATCGGTGTCCACCTCGCCGGGCGTCCCTCGCCCGCACTGCAAACATTCGGCCGCGGCCTCGTGAAGGCGATGCCGATCGTGATGAAGGTGCTCTCGACCGTCGGCATCGCGGCGATGCTCTGGGTCGGTGGCCACATCATCCTGGTCGGGGTGAACGAGCTCGGCTGGCACCCGGTGTACGAGTTCGTCCATCACGCCGAGGAGGCCGTCGCCCACGCAGTGCCCGGCGGGCTCGGCGGGTTCCTCGGCTGGCTGGTGAACACGCTGGCGTCCGCGGTGATCGGCCTGGTCGTGGGGGCGATCGTGGTTGGCGTGATGCACCTGATCCCCCACAAGAAGAGGGACGCCCACGGCGCCGGCCGGCCGGCGGCCGAGGGCGACCCGGGGGAGGCGTCCGAGGGCGGAGGTGCCCGGTAGGGTGCCGCACATGGAAGCCAACCCGTTCCGTCCGGAGGTGTGGGAGCCCGTCGCCGGGTTCGAGTTCACCGACATCACCTATCACCGCGCGAAGGACGTTCCGGCGGTCCGGGTGGCGTTCGACCGCCCGGAGGTGCGCAACGCCTTCCGGCCGCACACGGTCGACGAGCTCTTCGCCGCGCTCGATCACGCGCGGCAGTCGGCGGATGTCGGGTGCGTCCTGCTCACGGGCAACGGCCCCTCGCCGAAAGACGGCGGCTGGGCGTTCTGTTCGGGCGGCGACCAGCGCATCAGGGGCCGGTCGGGCTACCAATACGCGGCCGGCGAGACGGCCGAGACCGTCGACGAACGGCGGGCGCTCGCGGAGGGCGGGCGGCTGCACATTCTCGAAGTGCAGCGGCTGATCCGGTTCATGCCGAAGGTCGTGATCGCCCTGGTCAACGGGTGGGCGGCCGGCGGCGGGCACTCGTTGCACGTGGTGAGCGACCTGACGCTGGCGTCCGAGGAGCACGCGCGCTTCAAGCAGACGGACGCCGACGTCGGCAGCTTCGACGCCGGCTTCGGCTCGGCGTACCTCGCGCGGCAGGTGGGGCAGAAGGTGGCGCGGGAGATCTTCTTCCTCGGGGAGACCTACGACGCGCAGCGGGCGTATGAGATGGGAACGGTGAACCGGGTCGTCCGGCACGCCGACCTCGAGGACGTCGGTCTCGAGTGGGCCGCGACGGTGTGCGGCAAGTCGCCCACCGCCCAGCGGATGCTGAAGTTCGCGTTCAACGCGATCGACGACGGCCTGGTCGGGCAGCAGGTGTTCGCCGGCGAGACCACCCGTCTCGCCTACATGACGGACGAGGCGGTCGAGGGGCGCGACTCCTTCCTGGAGAAGCGGCGTCCGGACTGGTCGCGCTTTCCCTACTACTACTGACTCCCTACTACTACTGACGCCGACCGCGAACGGATCGGACTGACGTCGCCCCGGCGTCCTAGAGTGAGGGCGTGGCCAGGGACGAGATCGTGGCGCTGTTCGACGAAACCGGGGCCGTGGTGGGTTCGGCTCCGCGGTGGAAGGTGCGGGGCGAGAACCTGATTCACGGGGCGACCGGTGTGATTGTGCGCGACTCGTCGGGGCGGATCTACGTCCACCGACGCACCGACACCAAGGATGTCTACCCCGGCTACTACGACTTCACGGCGGGCGGGGTGCTGCTGGCGGGGGAGGATCCGCGGGAGGCGGCCGTCCGCGAGGCGTGCGAGGAGCTCGGTGTGGCCGGCGTCGCACTGCGGAGCCTGGGCGAGGGCTTCTACGCCGACGAACACACCCGTTACTACGGGTTCCGCTTTGAATGCGTGTACGACGGGCCGATCCGGCACCAAGCCGAGGAGGTCGCTTGGGGCGCCTGGCTCACGCCCGACGATCTGCGCGCCTGGATCGAGGACCCCGACAAGCCGTTCATGCCCGACGCGCTCGCGTTGCTGGGGCAGTTCGTCTGAGTTCGTTCGCAATGCCCGCCGCGGTGGGCAGAGGGGCTGTTCTGCCCTGGATGTCACCAGCGCACCACTCGATCGGCGTCCCGGAGTGGAGCCGAGCGCGACGAACGCTGTCGACTGGTGTGCTGGTGACACCTGCGCTCTCAGCGACGAGGGCGGTGGTTCGTGATCTCGATCGGACGGCCCGTTCGACGCTTCTCAAGACCGCAGCCTCAGCCAGCGGGTGCCCGGCACCGCGCTGGGTCTTCGCCCTCTCAGCGGGGGACGATGCCGATGAACCGTCGCGCCGCCTCGACGCCCTCGACCGCGATCGGCGGGGCGCCGGTGAAGTCCTCGCGCCGCAACAGCAGCCGCCGGCACTCGGCGCGTTCGCCGCGGCGCGCGTACCAGACGCTTCCGTTGGGGCGATACCCCAGCTTCTCGCTCACCCGCAGCGACGCGGCGTTGTCGACGAAGGCCGACGAGGTGACGTACTCGAACCCGAGATGACCGAACAAGAAGGCCACCCATGCCCGGCGCATCGCGGTGCCGATGCCGCGGCCGTGAAAACGACGTCCCACCCACGAGCCGGTCTCGCCTCCGCGGGTCACGAGGAAGTCGCGCGTCGTGACGCCCTGGACGCCGACGACCTCGCCCTCCCACACCGCGGCGAGGTCGATGGACCAGGCGGCGGGCGTCCAGTCGGTGACGTGCCGCGACCACCATTGCAGGTAGTTGAGGGGCAGTTCGTCGGCGGGCGCGTCCGTCCAGGGGAAGCTGAACGGCATCGTCGCGGGGTCGTGGACGCCGTCGCGCACCACGTCCAGGAGAGCGAGCATCTCGGGTTCGCCGATGCCCCGAAGCTCCAGCGGCCCGCTGGTGATGCGCAGGCCGCGCGGGGGGAAGATCTCCGGGATCGACGTCACGGCTCCATTGAACCCCAACGGTGCAGCGAGCGGCGCGGGGATGCCTCGCCGTGGGGCCGCCGCGTCACGGGTGGTGCCCTTGTGACAAGGTGGGAGCATGAGCCAGCAGCTGTTGAACTCCGGCGTCGCCGGACGTCTCGAGCCTCTGCCCGCCGCCGACCACCCGGAGTTGCTCGCCCCGCCGGTGGGCGACGCGATCCGCTCGCTCGACCTCGACGCCTATGTCGCCGCCATCGACCCCGAGTACGCCGACACCGAGAACCTGTGCGCGCATTACGACGTGCCGCTGGACGCCTCGATCAACGCGGTGGTCGTGCGCGGGACGCGCGCGGGGGTCGAGAAGCACGTTGTCTGCATGACGCCCGCCGACCGTCGCGTGGACGTGAACGGCCTCGTCCGGAAGAAGTTGAACGCGCGGAAGGCGTCCTTCGCCCCCATGGACTACGCCGTCGACGCCACCGGGATGGAGTACGGCGGAATCACGCCGGTCGGCGTCCCGGAGGACTGGCCGATCTGGGTGGACGCCGCCGCCGCGGACGTCCCGTGGGTGTGCATCGGTTCGGGCATCCGTGGGTCGAAGTTGTTCCTGCCCGGGGCGGATCTCCTCAAGCTGCCGGGAGCCGAGCGCGTCGACGATCTCGCCCGCCCGAACTGAGGCACGGCTTCGCCTGGGGGCGTGTGACGTTCTCCACCTCAGAGGGTGGAAAACGTCAGGTAGAAACGCCCACGGGTCAGAGCTCGGCATCCACCGCCGCGTAGTCCAGCCCGGCGGGCGCGAGTTCCCGGACGGACGCCAGCAGCCCCAGCCTCGCCGCCTTCACCTCGGGGTCGGGGTCATTCACGAGCACCTTGTCGAAGAAGGTGTTGATCGCCTCGACGAGCGGTCCCGACGAGGCGGCGAAGGCGGCCAGCGATCCCGCGTGCCCGACCTCGGACGCCTCCCGCGCCAGTTCCTTCTCCTCCGGCAACGCGAGCCGCGCCTCATCCAGGCCCGGCTCCACTCCCTCGGGGACGATCCGGTCGATCCGCACGAGCGCCTCCACCAGCGGCTGCAGCCCGGCCTCCCCGGACGCCTGCCGCAGGTCGTCCAACAGCGCCGCCACAGCCCCCGGAACGTCCATGCTGGGCTCCACCGCCGCCACCTGGCCCACGGTCAGCCCCTCGTCGCGCATGAGCTGCCCGAACCGGCCGAGCACGAACTCGCCGGCGGCGGCCAGCGTCTCGTCATCGACGGCGACGCCCTCGGCGCGGTAGCGCTCGCCGGCGGCGGCCAGCACGTCGGACACCCGCACCGCCGCCAGCGCCGGCACCTCCCGCAGGATGCGCACGAGCCCGAGTGCCGCGCGCCGCAGCCCGAACGGATCCGACGACCCGGTCGGCCGGGCGCCGACGGCGAACATGCCGACCAGCAGGTCCGCGCGGTCGGCGGCGGCGAGCAGCGCGCCGACGGTCGACGCCGGCACCTCATCGGACGCCGTCCGCGGCTTCTCCGTCTCCACGAGCGCCTGCGCGACCTCGGGCGTCTCGCCGCGCCGCGCCGCGTATTCTCCGGCGACGAAGCCCGCCAGCGACGACATCTCCACCACGAGCTGGGTGGCGAGGTCGAACTTCGTGAGCTCCCCGGCGCGCGTCAACGTCGTGCGCTCGGCGTCCGACACCTCGACCCGCCCGGCCAGCGCCGCGGCGACGTCGGCGATGCGCCGCGCCCGCTTGCCGACCGAGCCCAGCTTGTTCTCGAACATCAGGTTCTCGAGGCCCGGCACGAACAAGTCCACGCGCTCGGTCTTGAGGTCGGCGTTCCAGAAGAACAGCGCGTCCTCGAACCGCGCCCGGACGACCGCCTCGTTGCCCCGCGCGACCAGGTCGTCGTCGCAGAGCCCGTTCGCGACGGTCACGAAGGCCGGCATGAGCGCGCCGGAGGCGTCGTACAGCGGCAGATACCGCTGGTGCTTGCGCATCACCGTGGTGAGGATCTGCGCGGGCAGTTCCAGGTAGCGCTCGTCGAAGCGACCCAGCACGGCGTGCGGGTCTTCGACCAGGTTGGTGATCTCGTCCACCAGGGCCGACTCGCCCTCGAAGTCGATCGTGCCGCCCACCCCGGACGCCAGCGCCTCGGCCTGCTCGACCACGGCGGACCGCCGCTGACCGGTGAACACCTCGATGGATCCGGCGCCGATGGTCGGCAGCAACTCGTCGGCGGAGGGGACGTCCACATGCCCCACGAGCGCGCCGTCGGAGCGGCGGCCGCCGGTCATGCCCGCGGTCACGCGCTGCAGGTACGTGGTGCGACCGGCGACGACGTCGGAGATCCGCGCCGGCACCACCGCGTCGCCCCACAGGGCCACCAGCCACCGGATCGCCCGGCTGAACGACAACTCGGGGTCGCGCCAGCGCATGTTCTTCTCGGCGCGCAGCCCGGCGACGACGTCCTCGACGATGGACGCCGCGACGTCCAGCACGTGCCGCCCGGCGATCGCGATGCGGACGGCCGCGTGCTCGTTCCCGCCGAACTCGGCCTTCACGATCTCGTCGACGCCGACGCCCTGGCCCCGCATGAAGCCGGCGAGGGCCTTCGTCGGGTTGCCGTCGGCGTCGAACGCGGCCTGCCAGCGCGGGCCCTTCTTGAGTTGCTCGGCATCGGGCTCCACGGCGGACACGGCGTCCACGAGGGCGACGATGCGCCGGGGCGTGCCGTCGACGGTGATCTCTCCGTGCGTGAGGCGCGTCGCGCCGAGCTTCTCGGTGAGCGCCGCCCGGACGGCCTCGATCGTCTGCCCGACGACATGCGGCGGCAGCTCCTCGAGGCCGATCTCGAGCGCGAGCGTGCGCGGCTCGTCGCCGAGCCCCGCCCGGTCGGACGCCTCCGGCTCGGCCACCTCGTCGGTGACCTGCTTCAGCAGCGGGAAGCCCTGCTCTTCGCGCCGCTCGATCCACAGCGTCGCGGTCTCGCGCATGAGCCGGCGCATCGTCGCGAACGCCTTGGCGCGCTCGGTCGTGGAGATGGCGCCGCGGGCGTCCAGCACGTTGAACGCGTGCGACGACTTCAGGATGTAGGTGTGCGCCGGCACGGGCAGCCGCGCCTCGACCATGCGGGTCGCCTCGGAGACGTACGCCTCGTACAGCGTGCGGTTCGTCTCGACGTCGGCGTCGTCGAGGTAGTAGCGGCTCATCTCGTACTCGGACTGGCCGAACGCCTCGCCGTAGGTGATCTCGGTGCCGTCGGGCGCCAGGCTGTAGACGATGTTCTTGAAGTGCGTCGCCCCCTGGACGGCCATGATGATGCGCTCGACGCCGTACGTCAGCTCCACCGGGATCGGGTCGAGGTTGTGCCCGCCGACCTGCTGGAAGTAGGTGAACTGCGTGATCTCCATGCCGTCGAGCCAGACCTCCCAGCCCAGGCCCCACGCGCCGATGGCCGGCTGCGCCCAGTTGTCTTCCACGAACCGGACGTCGTGCGCCGCCAGGTCGATGCCGAGCGCCTCGAGGCTGCCGAGGTAGAGCTCCTGCGGGTCGCCGGGCTCGGGCTTCAGGATCACCTGGAACTGCGTATGTGTCTGCAACCGGTTCGGGTTCTCCCCGTACCGGGAGTCGTCGGGACGCACCGACGGCTCGACGTACGCCACGTCCCACGGCTCGGGGCCGAGCACGCGCAGCACCGTGGCGGGGTTCATCGTGCCGGCGCCCACCTCCGTGTTGAAAGGCTGGACGACCAGGCAGCCCCGGCTGGTCCAGTAGTCGTTGAGGCGTCGAAGGGCATCTTGCATCGTCAGCACCCCGACAGCATATCGAGGCCGCGACGAGCCCCTCGACCGCGATCAGACCCCCGGACGCCGCCGCGGGGGCGCGCCCGCGCGGGGCACCGGCCGACCGGCCGGACGCCCCGGGCGGGCGAGCGTCACCCCCGCATCAGGCCGGACGCCTCAGGCGCGACCCTCCGCGGACGCCTCGTCGGCCAGCATGTTCGCCGCCTTCTCGTCGGTCGTCTCGCCGGCCTGGCCGCTGAGGTCGGCTTGGCCCGACGAGATGTCGTCTTCAGCCTTGCTCTCGTCGCGCGAGCCCTGGGCGGCCTCGGCGTCAGCCTGGGTCTCGACGCCCTCGGCGTCGAGCTGGCCCTCGACCTCTTCGGCGGGGTTCGGCTGGTTGGTGTCGTTGTCAGGCATGGTTCCTCCTCGGACGCGTTGCTGTGGAAGACGACGCTAGCGGCGGCGTCCGACAAAAAAACCACCCGGAGGAGTCTTTCCACCCGCCCGGGTGTGCCCTCGCTACTGCGCGAGCCCGTAGAGGCGGTCGCCGGCGTCGCCCAAGCCGGGGACGATGTAGCCCACGTCGTTCAGCCGCTCGTCGACGGCCGCGACGACGAGCGTGCACGGGACGCCGATCGGGTCGACGAGCTTGCGCATGTTCTCGATGCCCTCGGGGGCGGCGAGCAGGCAGATGCACGTGACGTCGTCGGCGCCGCGGTCGACGAGGAACTGCACCGTGCCGCCCAGCGATCCGCCCGTGGCGAGCATGGGATCGAGGACGTAGCACTGGCGTCCGGACAGATCCTTCGGCAGTCGCTCGGCGTAGGTGAACGGCTGCAGGGTCTCCTCGTCGCGCACCATGCCGACGAACCCGACCTCCGCCGACGGGATCAGCCGCATCATGCCGTCGAGCATGCCCAGCCCGGCGCGCAGGATCGGCACGACCAGCGGCCGCGGCAGGCTCAGATGGACGCCGCGGGCGGGCGCGACGGGCGTCACCACATCGTGGGGCTCGACCCGGACGCGCCGCGTCGCCTCGTAGGCGAGCAGCGTGACGAGCTCGGCGACCAGGTTGCGAAAGGTGGGGGAGTCGGTGTTGACGTCGCGCAGCAGCGAGACCTTGTGTGCGACCAGAGGGTGATCGACATCGATGAGTTCCACGGGGTCAGCTTCCCACATGCGTTGCGCGCGTGACATGGGAGTCCGGCCGTCCGGACGCCGGGGCGGAGGCCGGGCCGACGCCGTGTCTGACGCCGGGTCGTCGGCGTCCCACACGGGCGGGGGTGGCGGCGGGTTGGGGGCCCGGCCAGGATGCGAAGTCCGCGTGTGTTCTGCCCCAGAACCTGACACGATGGGAGCCGACGAGAAGGAGTGGTGATGAGCGGACGCGACGAGGACCTCGAAGCCCAGTTGGCCGACCACGGTGACGACCGCCCGGGGATCGACGATCTCGAGGGCGACGACTTCAGCGCGCTCCAGATCGACGATGACGATGAGCTCGACGACGACCTCGACGATGAGGACGACGACGACGAGGATGACGAAGACCTCGATGACGACGCCGATGACGATCTCGAGGACGACGACGAAGAAGACGAGGATGACGAGGAGGACGACGACTACCCCGAGGATGCGACGGAGGAAGACATCGACCTCGTCGTCGCCCTCTA